>JAEORS010000213.1:0-3967 GCA_016840795.1 Candidatus Thorarchaeota archaeon
GCCGCAAGTGAATGGGGGCGCAAAGTGTTCTAGGGGACATGTATCATGGAAATCTATGAGATTGCTCAGTTGTACCTTGGAATTGCTACGCTAGTGGCCGCGGGCACTGTGGTTAGGTACAGCAGAAGGCGGTCAGCCGAAGCAGACGCCGAAACTCGACGTGCATTCAGACCTCTCTACTTGTTTGCATTTGCACTTGTTGTCTATGGTTTTGGAACCCTCATCTCCTTCTATGAGGCTTATCAGAACACCTCGATTGTGTTCGACCTCCTGGGACAACCAGACTTTTTCACAGGTCTAACATTCGACCACTATACTCTCTACATCTTCCTAGTCCTCGAGATTCTTGTCCTGGCCATTGCAGCGTCCGTGATTATGAGACAGTCATATATGGCGGCGGCCATGGCCGCAATGACTATTGTGGTTCTGGGGATTCTGTATTGGTCTGTCAACCTCACTCTTGCTTCAAGAGTCAGCATTTTCGCCAACTTCCTTTTTGACTTCGGGTCTCTCGTACGATCCTTCATGCTGGCCGGTGTAGCGGCAATCTTCCTATGGATTGCCTACGATACAAGGAGGGGCACAACCGCTGCAATGGCATTCGCACTGCTCTCGCAGATCGCCAATCTGCCAGAGCTATATGGCACCATTCTTGAGGATCCAGGGTACTATGAGGGATTCAGTCTGCCCTACTCTGTCATTCTTATCATACTCTTCATCACGCTCATGGGCCCGGCCATGGTGGCCTTCACATTCTTGAGGCCGGAACAGGTAGTTTCGTTTGAGCTGCTAGGATACGGTGGTAGCTTTGCTGGCCCAATTCTGGTAATATCAGGACTCCAGACCCAAGCCTTCATCCCTGACCTCATCCTACTGTTCATTGTTTCGTTCGCTTCGTTGGCAATAATGTTGGCAACAGGCACGTTTGCATATCTGTATGGCCGATTCCGAGAGTCCCGACAACTACCGACGCTCTTGATGCTTCTCGCTTTTGGGCTGTTCGCCTTGGGTCAGGTTTCAGGGCTGTTGGGGAACTTCGGTAACATACCCACAGACGAAGCCATCTACATAGAGTTCTTGTCAATAGGGTTGGCACTGACACTGCTGTCGGCGACTGCTATCTACGCTGCAGGATACAGAAGCGCTGGTCTAGTGCCTCTCGTGTTGTATGTCCCCCTATTGATTCTGTTCATTCAACAGTTTCCGACGCCTCTGGAGGAAGTCTTCTTGTCCATCATTTGGTTGGTGATCCCGCTTCTCATTCTCTTTCTCATTCCAGTTGCCCTATTCACACGGGTATGGTCTCGAATGAGGAAAATTGGTGCACCTGGACGACTAAGACCACTGGGCATAGGACTAGGGGTTCTCCTCTTCCTTGTCATTCGCATACCCTTTATGCTACTGAACCTCCCCGGTGTTGACCCAGCGTATGCCTTGGTCACTATTAGCTTCCTCGTTTCCTGGCTGGCAGTCACAGGCCGGATGGACAGGTATGCGGGAAGCGGTGTCGGGATGGAGTGAAGGTCGACCCGTTACGGGATGTGTTCAAGTTTCCATCTCTCAAGTAAGAGAATCGATTCAATTTCCTTCACTAATGATGGTGTACGTGACCTCCATCAACCGGCGAGAGGTTACCGTAGGCGTTCCTAACTACCTCGGACAGGGCGGGATGGATATACATCGCTCTCCTCGCGGGGATGAAGGATGCATCATCAGTGTTCATTAGAGCAATGATCTCATGGATTAGCATGGGTGCATATGGACCGATAATCGATGCACCAAGAATCCGTTGGGTGTCTGCGTCCACGATTATTCTCGCGAAACCTTCTGGGTCGCCCATGGCAAAGCCCTTGGCCACGCTAGAGTACTCCGCTCTTCCGACAAGTAGGCGTTTTCCGGATGCTTTCGCTTTTTTCACAGTCATGCCTACAGTCGCTATCGGAGGATATGAGAAAACTGCCCACGGAACAGTACTATAATCCATTCTGACAAAGTCCCTCTCATCTCCACCTTGAAGGGACTTTCGCCAGTTGTACCAAGCAATCCCGCTCTCTTCATTTGCGACATGACGGAACATGTACCTTCCAATCGCATCTCCAAAGGCCCAAATCCGTTTCTTGCTGGTTCTGAAATAGTCATCAACGATGACAAAGCCTCTCTCATCAGTCTCCACGCCCGTCTTCTCTGGCTTGAACCAGTCGGCATTGGACCTACGACCGGCCGCAACAAGCAGACTGTCTGCGCTGAACTCTTTGTCGGCACCCGAGTTGCGATCTCTTGCCACAACAGTCTTCTTTCCATTCGATTGAGAAGCCGATATTACTTCATGATTTGTTAGGACACTCATTCGTTTCGATAGTTCCCTTTTCAGAAGCTCTGAAACATCGCTGTCTTCCATTTTCACAAGGTATGGATTTCTTCCAACGATAGTGACTTCAGTCCCCATTGCTGAAAAGAAGTGTCCGAATTCCGCCGCTATGTATCCACCGCCCAGAATGATCATTGACTTGGGTTTCTCAGTCAATTGCAGGGCTTCTTTGCTGGTCATGAAGTCAACCTTGTCGATGCCCTTAAGCTTGGGAATCAGTGGTCTAGAGCCCGCAGCAATCAGAATGTGTTCGCCCTTGATTCTCTCATCATTTACCTTCATGGTGTAGTCGGCGATAAACTCGCCAGTGGTGTTGTACCAGTCATAGCCCTCGGCGGCATTGATTGATTCACCGATGTTGCGGGCATCTGTTCTAACATGGTTGCGCATCCTTTCCATCAACGCTCGGAAATCAACCGATTCGATCTTGGCCTTGAAGTTCAAGCGCTCAGATTGCTGAGTCTGCACAATCATGTCCGCGACATACGTCAGTATCTTGGTAGGGATGCAACCTCGGTTCAGGCATGTTCCTCCCATCGGACCATTTTCCACAATGGCCACCTCCATCCCAGTCTGGTAAGCAGGAGAGGCAAGGTTCAGACCCGCACCTGACCCTATCACAATCAAATCATATTTCTTCATGAACCGCCTTAACTATAGTGAAACTCATAAGTCTGCCGTTGCAAACATGACCCTTACATCGGCTGAATCATTGTCGACGCTTCGCCAAGCTTAAGTGCTGAACGAGCGTGTCCTATTGAAGAGGCTTCAGAAATGCGAATGCTGCAGATTCATAGCGATGGTTTCTCTTATGAAGCCAAGAGAAAGGCAATCAAGAACGCCGAGAAGGTTGAGTCCAAGTCCTATTCCACTGAGGACTCATGTCTTGTCAACTTCATTGCGGCAGAAGTCAGTGATCAGAGGGACCTCAAGACAGCTTCAAAGATGACTGCCGACATGATTGCCGAAGCGGCCGAAGAAGTCAAGGAGAAGAACATAGTAGTCTACCCCTGGGTGCACCTTTCAGAGACCCCGTCTCCACCTGGTTCCGCTCTGAAACTTCTCAAGAGCGTGGCCACTGACCTCGAGAAACGCGATTACAGCGTAGTTCGAGTTCCATTTGGTTGGTACAAGTCATTCTCACTCAATTGCAAAGGGCATCCCTTGGCCGAACGCTCGAAGGTGCTAGACCTTGATGTAGAAACAAAGAAAGTCCAAATCAGGGACGCCACGGAGGGTGAGGACCTCACTGCTCTTGTGGCCGAAGAAGCGGCCAAGTCGAGTTTCCATATCATGGAACCCGATGGCAGCCTGACTGACTATGAAAGGTACGACTACTCCGGAAAACGGGAGCTCGAGCTCTATGTTAGGTATGAGACCGCCAAGGATCGAACTGCAAAGGAGCCTCCTCCACATATCCAGATGATGCAGAAGCTTGAACTTGTCGACTACGAGCCAGGCTCTGATCCGGGAAACTTCAGATGGCCACCACGTGGGCTTACCCTCAAGAGAGCTATCGAACAGCGGGTGACGGCTGAGATGCTTGACTACGGGGCTCAGATAGTCCAGACTCCTCTAATCTATGACTATGAACATCCA
>JAEORS010000214.1:0-3933 GCA_016840795.1 Candidatus Thorarchaeota archaeon
CGGTTGAAGCACTTCGTGAGAAACTCAAGTTGATTGAGGCGGGCATACGTGATACCCCAAGGGTGACGATGGAGGGTGTAGACCCGAGGAATGCAAGAATACAGGCCGCGCTATCAGTTGGTGATCGTTCAATCGGAAAAGTAATCCAACTAGCTGCCAAATATGGTGGACTTGGAGGCTGGAGAAGAGCTGAGAAGGAATCCGGGATCCCGTTCTTCTCATTGGCGAATGATACTCGTTACGCGGATGGAGAACTCCCTTGGTCATTCATATCCAACTAGAACCAACTAGGCCATCTTGGCTACAGTTAAAAGGGAATATTCTAGAAGAGTCTTGGAATACATCCCATGACGACTCCTAATGCAGGCTGTCTGGTGGTTAGTAATGGTAGACGAAGAGTTCAAAGAGGACTTCCCAGCGCTTGCAGAGGAGTTGATCGAGGAACGAACTTTGACTCATAGGATAGATGGTGTCCGCACGATGTCTGATGATGAACCTGAAGTGAAGCGGGAGCATAAGACCTTCCTACCAGATGTTGTGGATTATATTCGAAGATGCGATACTGTTTCTCAAGCAATCGAGATTGTGGACTATTTGCTCAGCCGCGATGAGATATCTCAATCTGATGCGCGGGACATCAAGTCCCAACTCAGACAGGATGGTCTGCGAAGCTTTGGTGCCAAGAAGGAAAAGGACCATTATTTGCATCATGGCATAGAACCAGAGTGATGCACAGTCGTCCAATCTGAATCAATGAATTCTGCTTGTTCTATTGATAGGTGCTTATATGACCCCTATCAAGATGAACTGTCCACCATAAGAATTCACATCTTGGCACCTCTAGGCGGAAATGGTGACAAATGTCCAGAACTTCTAAGCAGCCCTGTAAGCGCCTCTCTCCTTAGCCCAAGAGATAGTATCAGGATCGCATCTCTTAAGTTCTCGCTCTGGGAACTCGCTCAATAGGTTCCATCCCAAGTCTAGAGTCTGTTCAAAGGAGCGGTCCTCAAACTCACCCTGACCAATGAACTCTGCTTCAAAGCGGTCGGCAAACTTCAGATATTTCTGGTCACGGTCTGTAAGTGCCTCAGAACCCACTACAGCAACAAGGTCCCTTAGGTCTATGCCTTCAGAGTATCCGTAGTAGAGCTGAGCTTGGACCTCCTTGTGATCAAAGCGTGTCATACCTTCTCCGATACCTTCCTTCATGAGCCTGCTAAGTGATGGTCCAGGGTCAATTGGGGGATAGACGCCGCGCCTGTGAAGGCCCCGGCTTAGCGGGAGCTGACCTTCAGTGATATAGCCAGTGAGGTCAGGGATGGGATGAGTCATGTCATCCTGAGGCATCGAGAGGATTGGCATCTGTGTGATGGTTCCATTCCTTCCGTTGATACGGCCAGCCCGTTCATAAATCAGGCTAAGGTCAGTATAAAGATAACCAGGATACCCACGACGACCTGGCACTTCGGATCTTGCAGCACTAATCTCTCTCAGCGCTTCAGCATAGTTTGTCATGTCAGTCAGAATGACAAGCACGTGCATATCCGACTCATAGGCCAGATATTCTGCTGCCGTTAGTGCAGCCCTTGGAGTGATGATTCGCTCAATAGCTGGGTCATTTGCCAGATTCAGAAACAGTGTAGTGTGTTCCAGTGCTCCAGTTTCCTCGAAGGACTTCATAAAGTACTGTGCCTCTGTAGCTGTAATGCCCATGGCTGCGAATACAATAGCGAATTCCCCTTCTTCACCAGGAATCTTGGACTGCCTGACAATCTGAGCAGCGATTCTGTTGTGGGGAAGGCCTGAACCTGAGAAGATAGGAAGCTTCTGGCCCCGGACTAGAGTATTCAAGCCATCTATGACCGAAAGACCCGTCTGGATTGGCTGCCTAGGATACTGTCGAGCATAGGGATTAATCGGTGAACCGTAGATGTCCCAATGATCCTCAGCAGTGAGCTTTGGACCGTCGTCCAGAGGATTTCCAGACCCGTCAAGAACACGTCCTAGAATCTCAGAAGAAACAGGAAGTTTCAAGGTTTCGCCAGTGAAACGGACAGCAGTGACATCAGTATCTAGGCCACTTGTTCCTTCGAAGACCTGTATAACGGCTCTTCCTCTACCCGTTTCAAGAACCGTGCCTGTCAGAAGCTCTCCCGAAGGAGCGCGAATTCTGACAACTTCGTTATAACTGACATTATGAGTGCCATCCACAACAAGCAGCGGTCCACTCACATCCGATACGGTACGATAAGCAACAGAGGATTTCTTTGACATGTCTACTAGCCGCCTCAGGTCTTCTTGTCTGGTCTTGCTCGGCTCGGTAAATATTTCCTGGTTTTAAGACTTACCGTGTGGTTTGAGGGAGTCTATATCCATGGAGCTATGTGAAAGAAGGCAAGAATCGGAGCGAAAAGCAGAGCTCTGACAATCAGAGATTGCCCTCTCCCTTTGAGATCTCCTGAAAGTGGAGTGAAGTACATTATAGCCCCTGATAGAATGCATACAGCTGCAACAATGTCACCAATAGTCACTAGAAGAAAGACCAGCTCGGCATCTGTCATGCCAATAAGACTCAGCCATGCACTCGTTGCGCGATCTAGGTTAATAGGCTCCGTTCCGATTATCCCAGCAAAGATATCCAGAACATAAGGGCCCAAGATGTAAATTGCGACGCCCATTATAACTAGCGTTTTTCCGAGCCCGTCACTTAGACCAGTGACGTATATCATGAATCCTAGAAGAACAAGCATCAGATAGCCACGGATGACTAGCGCTAGCAAAACATTGAGCATTAGTCCTGCTAGGTCCATCCAGGGTCCATATGTAGGAATCTCAAATGGGGATTGAACCATCAAGGCTATAATCGGTGAAACCATTGAGTCCACAGGATGTTGTCACGCCCACTGCATTTAACCGCCACTCATCTAAGCTCCTGCTTCAATATCTCAAAGTCTGCCTTTACCACATCTTTGAACGTTGGAAACCTGAGTGCTGCTGCGGGATGATAGGTGATGAAGTAGGTGCATTTGTCCACTTTGTAGAATTTCCCATGAGCCTCAGCCATCTTCCATGGACCAATTATAGACGATACAGCGACACCGCCAAGAAGCACAATAATCTGTGGATTGATTATCTCGATTTGGCGTTCAAGATATGGCCTGCAAGCCTCTATCTCACTCCGAGTCGGAGTTCGATTCTTTGGAGGTCTTGACTTCAAAACCGACGTGATGAAGACCTCACTCCTTGAGAGACCTATTCCTGAAATCAGTGTAGTTAGGAAATCACCTGAACGTCCGACAAACGGGCGGCCTGTTTCATCTTCTCTGGCCCCGGGGGCTTCACCAACAAACATCAATTTGGCAGTGACAGACCCCTCTCCAGGAACTGGATTCTTGCGTGATATGTATAGAGGACATTTTTCGCATTCTGTTATCTCTTTATGAAGTCGGTCCAATTCCTTTTGACGAGTCATCTCTTGTCGTCTGTGGCACTCTCTCCCGATAAACTCCACTATAATCTGCAGTGATTGGTATTCAGTAAGAGTTACTCGGCAGGTCTAGACATAACCATACCAGAGTCAGAGAGTTCTTGGTACAGTGTTTGGAACTCACGCTCCATCTTGGTCTCAATTGCGTCCAACGTTGAATCGTAGCTGTCCCAAGGTGCAATCTTCATTCGCGCGATGTTATCAAGAACGCTGAACTCGAGGAGTCTCCTGACGTGAACACCCACACTGACAGCCTCAGCCATCTTACGAGCGAAATTGATGATGACCCGAAGCATGCGGTAGGTCTTTCCGGGTGGGCAGTAGGTGTCAATTTCGTGCAGAGCGCTCTGTGTGAGGAAGTCTTCCTTGATCATCCTTGCAGCCTCCAGAGTTGCACGTTCTGACTCAGGAAGTGCATCGGGTCCGACGAGCTGTACAATCTCTCG
>JAEORS010000215.1:0-3913 GCA_016840795.1 Candidatus Thorarchaeota archaeon
TATTCCGTTCAGCATTTGGACGCCTTCTTCTATCGTGTCGGCTACCGGAATGCCGTTTAGCTCAAAGCCCCTGATTATCACTTCATACTTGTCCAGATTAGGTACGTAGGCTACAACGGTTTTGTCGTGGTCTTTGGCCACGTTTGCAAGTCTTGTACCTACTTGGAGAGAGATTCCAGGGGCATATGGTAGTAGCAAAAGGAGCGCAGCCGCGATACTGTCGAAGGTGAGCATCCTGTCAAGCACTCTCTCGAAATCTATGTCCGAGGCGCTTCCTGTCAGATCGCACGGATTGCGGAATGAGGCGATGCCCTGGTACGCTGGAGTCATAACACTCCTCAACGCGTCTTGTTGTTCCTTCGAAAACTGTGGGAAATGGAGGCCATAGTGAGATGCTTCGTCGCTTGAAATGACTCCATGCCCTCCACTGACTGTGAGCGCGCCTACGCCCAGAGCTTTCATCGGCTTCGGTTTGAATGAGAAGACTTTCGAATATGCCATGACCTCATCCTCATCAACTGCTCTGATCACGCCGAACTGCTCGAATGCCGCCGCAGTCACTGCCATGTCGCCGGCCAGCGAGGATGTGTGACTCTGCGTAGCGCGATGGCCGGCCTCGGACTCACCTCCTTTCAGCACGACGACTGGTTTCTTCGGTGCGACCTTGGCACAGGTTTCCACAAACTTCCTCCCTCCTCCTTCATCAAAACCCTCTATGTATGCCAGGATTACATGCACATCATCGTCATCGCCGAAATACTCTATGAAGTCAGTAACATTGGTCTGGGCTTGGTTCCCAATCGAAATTGCCGCCGCGATTCCAACATTTCTAGCCGCGAACTCCTCAAGTCTCTCAACCAGCCAGCCTCCACTCTGGGATATGATAGCCACTCTTCCTCTTCTAGGTCGGGCCACCCTCTCGCTAGGAAGGAAAAAAGTATCAACACGGTCTGGCACAAAGACCCCGATGCAATTAGGTCCCACCATAGTAATCCCATAATCGTATGCAATTCGTACGATTTCTGACTGTAGTGTTGCACCTGATTCGCCTGTTTCACCAAAACCCCCAGAGACCACGATGATTGACTTGATGCCCTTGTCGCCGCATTCCCTTAGAACGCTAGGCACAAACCTTGCGGGCACAGATATAACAGCGAGCTCAATCCCGTCCGGAGTCTCAGTTACTGACTTGAAGACCTTCTGCCCCTCAACTTTCCCCCCTTTTGGGTTGATAGGATAGGTCGGAAGCCCATTCTCAAAACACAGCTTTCGGAAGATGACATTTCCGGGCGAGAAAGGATTGGTCGTTGAGACTCCAACGACGGCAGTTGACTTTGGATTCAGCATTGTGGCAAGACCAGACATGTCGAATTCACGTCCAATTTGACACGAAACCGACTGGTCCCTTATATGATGTATGTCTGTATTGAGGCACCCGGAGGAGAGCCAACTCCTGGCATTCAACTCTATGGCTTCATCTGTGCTAGTATTTCCCTGAGCCTAGGTTCAGCCAGAATAGCATGTTGGAGTTTAGTGAGGAGCTTAGTGATCTCGGAGTAGATTACTTGTCTCTGAGGATCACTTGCAGATTCGGCATTCTGTAGTGCCTCTTCACACTGCTGATTTATCCTCTTGATTATCCGCTTTTCGAGCTCAGGTCCTCCCCAGCCAAAGGCATCGAAGCTGTTTCGAGCCTCGTTCAACTTGTCTTCAACCTTGAGTTCCTTGCCGGTGAGGACATTAGAGACCCCGGAAAAGTACACTGAGACTGCTCGCTCGACTCTTTCCATTTCAGACGAGTTCAGGTGGTTCTCCTGAGGCCGCTTCTTTGATAGATCCTGTAGGAGTCTAGCTCCCGGAGCCTCTGTCAGGAGACCCTTTACTATCGTAGCTAGTACTCTGCCCGGTATCTCTACGACGTCGCCATAGTAGGCGGAGTCTGAACGATACCTGTGGAGTTCTCTGAGTGCGTCAACCCAGAATGTGGGGAGTAGTACGTGGCAACGCTTTGAATATTGAGTTATCATTCGCTGCATCTGGCCTATGAGGCCCCACTCGTCGTTCTCGACTTCCACCTTCCTATATGGCTCAACGACAACTTCTGCTTCTTCTCCCACAAGGGGTATTACCTTACTGTCAGCAGCGGCGTTCTCCGGAGCCGTTCTCATGGACGGTGGCTTTGAAGTAGAAACCTTGGAATCGCCATCAAGCAGTGTTAATATCTCTTGAGCGGGAGTGCCTCTTGCCTCTGCTTCCTTCGCCTTCGCAGACAGTTTTGGAAGAAGGCTCTCGATCTGTGAGAGTCTCTTGACGATGAGACTGATGATGTTCTGAGTCGATGGATTCACTCCTTTCATGGTTGTCGCTTCTTCCATCCAACGGCGCGTTCTAAGCAGACCCTGGGTGAGCGAGTCCACTCTGTCAGGGTCTACGGTTCCATCTACTTGAGTGCTTAAGAGGAAATGAACGAGGGTTGAGTTCAATGTTTGCATCAGCAGGATTCTATCGATTAGGTCGTCGCTGATTCTTGCTTCCTCCGTCAAGTCGACACCCTCCTAGCACTACATCGGTTCTGCTGTATCACCCGGAGCCATATAGTAGGAGAAGAGTTCTCTGAAGTCGGCTATTGCGTCAACAAGCTCCTTCCGAGTGGTTCCCTTTGCACGCATGAACCAGCCTTGCTTCAAAGGCGAGGACCCACTGTGCAGATTGACCAGCTGAGTTGCCTCATTTATGATTTGCACCAATTCAGGGATCTTGGGAAGACCAAGCAACACAAGAAGGTCGGTTTTTGGATCCGGGTAGAAGTACTGGACATAGCATGGTGTAATCGCAGCCCCGGGGGCAATGAAACCGTCGAGAGCTTCCTTCAGATGCATACCGTACTCGGCCTTAGAGATGTGCCTCGGCCCGGAGAAGACATAGTACACGCTTTCCGCATTTGGTTGCTCTCCAACGTCTGCGTAGGAGCACTCCTTGACCGCATAGTCCATCATTGTACGAAGCTGCTTTGGCATGCTTCCTGCGTCCGGGATCAGACCAACATCCGTGTACAAGGCCGGAACTACGACCGGATCAAGTTTCCTAGCGTAGTCGGCAAGGTCCGTTGTCGGGAAAACATCCTTGTTGGGCTCGTAGACTCCTGGCGACAGCATAGCCTCCACAACGTCTAGGGCCAGTGGGTTCACAAGCTCAACGAAGGCTTGTTCGGTTCGTGCTTCGAGTTCGCCACCCTCGTCAAGAGTTGATGGAACCATATGTTCGATTTGCTCAACATTGGCTATGTCTATCTCGAGCTCACGCTGAAGGTACTCAACGCTGTCTGACCTTCTGGACTGGAGAATCCTCTTCAGCATAGTTCTGTTACTGAGGAGTATCGTGAGGTCTGCACCACGTTCTTGGAGTTGTGCTCTCAGGAGCTTAGAGACTGCCCAGATAGAGTTCAGAGCTTCGCTGGACTGGCCCTCAAACGGAAGGATGCCTATGACGTATACGAATATGCGGCGTCCTTCTTCTTCCTGGAAGCGTTGTTTCAAGAGCTCAATGATTGCCGGTGTGCCACCACAACCAGTACCACCTCCAAGACTTGTGAAGATGCAGAATCCTGAAACGCCTTCAAAGCCCAGGTCGGCAAGCTGATTGAAGATGATGTCTTTGGACTCGTGCACCGCGTTGTACCCGTCCATAAATCGTCCACCAACACCAATTTCCGAAGCCCCATATAGCATCGTGTGCTCCTTGGGAATCTCATACTTCTGGCGGACTTTGGTCAGATCTGCCCTGTCTGTGTTCATCAGAAGGTATCCTCTGACCCTTGAGGGCAACTTCTTGTCTACTGAAGACTTCAAATAAGAGCCCACAATGTTTGAGCCGCATTCTCCAATTCCGACTGCAAAGACCTCTGCGGCCTTGG
>JAEORS010000024.1:0-14394 GCA_016840795.1 Candidatus Thorarchaeota archaeon
CCACCATGCATGATGCCTCAATTGGTTGTTGATCATAGAGGGCCCTCTCTCCACCTCTTCTATACCAAGACCGATTACCTACTGGCTGGTACATATCCTGAACGATCTCCTTTGCTGCAAGAAACTCGAAAGTCCTCTCAGCGATTTGAAGGTATTCTTGCTTTCCGGTTGTCTGATAAGCCCTGAAAAGCGCCTGAGGGAGTCGAGCATTTGCATAGGTAAGGTACGGTTCAAACCACTGCCACGATAGTGTAGACTCATGTCTGTAGACTTCACAGAGTCGATCAGCCAGATGAATCACATTCAGCTGGGGATTCTTGTCTTGAGGGAACGCCCTAGCATAGTGATAAAGACCCAGGATGGCTAGGGCATGGGTCCGAGGCGAACCAGACCTCGAAGCCCAAATCAGACTCTTGTCGAAGACCTCTTTAGATGTCATTCTGAAGTCTTCAGGAATCGGGGCATCTTGAGAATAGCCACAGGCCCAGAGAACCCGACCGAGTGAGTCCTCAGATCCCTTATCATCGAGAAAGCTACGATTATATCCAACGAAGTTGTGAACTCGCCCATCTTCTTTCTGCACGTAGAGTAGGAAACTCAGATACGTCCGTGCAAGGTTTAGAGCTTGCTCTTTTCCTCGTAACTTGTGGTATTTGAGGACAGCTACGAGAGCACGAGCATTATCGTCAGTAGTGTATCCTTCTCTCCTGTCAGCAATCGAGGATTTTGCATGTTGGAGGATGCCTGTGTCGTCGGTCAGAGATTGCAGCCAACTGCAGTTGATAGAAGGGAACTTGATAGATTCCATCCTCCTGTCTACCGAATCACGTCTTTGAATAAGGAGGCATATTTCGAGGCCACTTTGGGCCATGTCATGGCCTGACCGTATTCGTAAGCTAGCCTCTCGATACGAGCTTTTTGTCCAGGATTTTCTAGGAGTTGTCTGATGCCTTCTGCAATTGAACGAGGGCTTTTGAATTTGCACAATATTCCGCGACCATCAGCCAGAACTTCTACAGCGTAGTAAAAGGGGGTGGAAACAATAGCCCTTCCGGCTCCTAGTGCATAAGTCACTGTCCCACTTGAGAGCTGATCCACATTGATGTAGGGACAAATGTATACGTCTGTGGCCTGTAAGTATTGAATCAGTTCGTCTTTGGTCAGGAAACGATTGTGGAACCCGACATTCTTCTCTAGCTTTAGCTTCTTCACCAAACTCACAAGGCGTTTTCTGTATCTCTCACCCTCATTTAGTCTAACTTGCGGATGGGTCGCTCCAATTATCAAATACAGTATGTCAGGCCACTCTTTGACGAGTTCGGGAAGTGCTTTGATTGCAGTCTGAATTCCCTTATCTCGACTCAAGAGACCAAAGGTAGACAAGACAAGTCGCCCATCCAGACCCAAGGCTTCTTTCACGGGCTCACTCGGCACAAACGGTATAACAGG
Source organism: Candidatus Thorarchaeota archaeon (assembly GCA_016840795.1). Lineage (GTDB taxonomy): Archaea > Asgardarchaeota > Thorarchaeia > Thorarchaeales > Thorarchaeaceae > SMTZ1-83. The sequence goes on from JAEORS010000024.1 coordinate 1,450, forward strand.
GGTTCCATGTGGGATGACTCTAATCTTGTCAACATCAATGTCATATGCCTCATGGAGGATGTTGGCCGCCATCTTCGTCATGACTACAATAGCAGAGCTGTATCGTCCTATCCCCTTCACCACTCTGTTATGGGCTGCTGCTCTTTCAGGCGACTGGAATACCCTCGAGTTGGGTGAGAGTGTCGTGTGCATTGTCGTGATGCAGGGCTTCCTAAGTTTTCTGAGGAAGGCCAAGAGATAATTCCCCCAATCTCCTCCGAAAAGTCCAAACTCATGCTGTACATTTATCAAATCGAAATCTGAACCGTTGATTCGATCGGCTACTTGGTGATATGTCCTCTTGTCATTCGCATCAATTTGCATTACTACTTCTTTTCCATAGTTATAGGATGAGCCGGAGTCATTCATGCCAATGATTGCTGCGGGTTTGAGTGTGTGGAGAGCGTCTATACTCTTAGTTAGATCCTCAGTGAAGGTGGCTATTCCGCACTCCCTAGGCGCATAACTGCTCACATAAGCTACTCTGAACATGGATTAGTCACATCATCAGTGGAAACAAAGACACAGACTTATAGTCAGAGATAAGCATTATGAATTGGTTGTAACCTGATAGCTCGTCCATAAACTTGGTGCGAGTGGATGGCATATCTGGCTTCTCTCTTCGATGTTATACAAGGATGTGGACCTGTGTTTGAAGCCGAATTAACTCCATGATCGAATGTATGTGGGCAATAGACCAGTAGGTGGCACGCTTAGTCCATGACCAGTTAGCTTTGCTTCTATCTTCATTCAAAGAGTCTTAATGATAACTATCAGTATACTTTGACCTCTCTCCCCATACGTGAGAACCAGACGTAGTTTCATTCGATTCATCGGGAAGATTGTTCCCTTTCCTTTTTCATCCTCAATCAGACTAATTGGTAAAGATATATGTCGTTCATAGAGTGAGCAATGTTAGATAGTTGCGAAACAAGAACTAGGATCCTTTGTGTCTAGATACTGTGCAAATGTTCCATTTTCAACAGTAATAACACAATTATCAAGGCACCCCATCATATCATTCTGAAGCGATATCAGACGATGGATGGAAGTTTTAGACGTTCTTTTTGGCACGTTCAATGAGCTCAACACCTTCCTCACTGAGGCGATCTGCAGTTTCCTGCGTCTTTCCTTCAGCAAAACAACGATAGAGTGGTTCGGTGCCAGACGGTCTGATGAGAATCCAGCCGTCATCGTGAATTATCTTCACACCATCTAGCGTTATACGATTCATATCCTTACTTAGATCAAGGAGTGCCTCTAGGAGCGCTTCTCTCTTGTCTTGAGGAACAGGTACTTTCACCTTTGTGTTGAAATATGTAGGAAGTTCACTGACAAGCTGTGAGAGGGTTTTATCTTCTAGGGCAATCATTTCCACAACTTGGGTAGCAGTCATTGCGCCATCACGAACAGGTTGATGAGCTGGATAGAACACTCCGCCATTTTCCTCACCACCCAATTCTGCACCAGTTTCCTCAAGTCTGTGTGAAACAACAACACTTCCAACTACAGTCCAATCTATCTTGGCGCCAGCCTTTCGGGCCACATCTTCAATAAGACGACCGCTTGAAACAGGCGTGACAAGGGTCGACCCATGTTTCATAGCCAATACACGCGAGGCAATCAAGGCAAAGGATTGGTCGCCCCACAGTACCCTGCCTGTTTCATCAACAAAGGTTGCTCTATCTGCATCGCCATCATGCGCTATCCCCAAATCAGCCCCAGTAACTCTCACTGCGAGCGCGAGATCCCTGATATTCTCAGGGATTGGTTCAGGATCTCTTCCCGGGAATGAGCCATCTAACTGAGAATTAAGTGAAACCACAGTACATCCAAGCTCTCTAAGGAGCCGGGGTGTCACTAAACCTCCTACACTATTAGCACAATCAACGATAACTTTCAGTTTCTTATTCTTTATTCTACCGACATCAAGGTGCGATTTGATTCCCTCTAAGTACACATCAATTGCAGAGTCATAATGTGTGACTTGACCAACTTTGTTCCAATCCGCAAACTTGAACTTGTTCGAGTGGTAGGTCATTTCAATCTGATTTTCAGTTTCACGAGACACCTCAATTCCCTTGGGTCCCATCACTTTGATTCCATTGAATTGAGGCGGGTTGTGTGAAGCTGTGACCATGACTCCAGCAATGCATCCTAGTCTGGGGATCATATACTGCAATGTCGGAGTCGGCACAAGACCAAGATTGACAACCGAACAACCTGTTGAGGTTAGCCCAGATGTCAAGACCCAAGTGAACATTTCGCCTCCCATCCGTGAGTCCCGTGCTATACCAACCGTACCGGGTCCTAACTCAGATCCTATAGCACGACTCAGGTTGAGAACCAGTTCAACCGTAAAACTCTCGTTTATTATGCCACGGACCCCGTTTGTACCAAACATCGTGGTCAAGGCCGTATCACTGAAATCTCTACAAGTAGGTGATGACTTAAGCGTTGTCACAGAGTGTCTTCCTGGGTGTGCGCTTGAGGAACTTGGCAAAGGCGGAGTACTTGGGATGGTGGTTGAGCACCTCGTCCTTGGTCTGTAGCTTCTAGGCATTCTACTCGTAAGCTCGTTGATACTCAAGTCAGCATGTTGCGGCTTTAGTGTCTTGGTTACCATATACAACATGCCATAGAGGCAGCTATGTAGTAAACGGGGTATCATCTAGGCCGCTGAACGCGATTGAGGGCCAGGTATTCAATCTACGATGATTCGAGATGTTGGCGAGATTCGGTTTGCTATCGTAGATTACGTTCCGAAAGTTCGGAGAAGGTTGAGCACAATAAGGAGCGCAGCAGCGATATTTGTGATTGCAAACAGCAGCTTGAGATTCCTTGGTTCCGATTTCAAAGCGAACCTTCCACCCAAGAGGCCACCAAACACAGTCACGACTGCTAGAAGCAACGCCAAGTACGGATTAAAGTGACCTTGAAACACATGACCTGAAAAGCCCATCAAGGCCGAGGTGGCAACTAACGGTGTTGCAGTGGTCACGCTAGCCCTCATCGGCAATCCGCAGGCTAGGACAAGCATAGGTACAAGGAAAGATCCTCCTGACACACCGATCATGCCACTGAAGAAACCAGTCAACACGGTTACCGGCATTACAATCTTGAGATTGAGAACGAGTTGGCCCAATTCAGTCGTGAGAGTGATGTAGCCGAATTGGTCCTTTTGCACCTCAGACTCATGTGGAGTATAAGGCACAAGCATCACCAACCCTGCAAGAATGAGTAATATGGCGAAGACTGCTTTCAAAGCAACTTCATCGAATAAGTATGACAGGAAACCACCAGCAAATGCTGAGAGTGCGACCAAAGCACCGACAGGAATGGCTAACTTCCAGGCCACCGCCTTGTTCTTACCAAAGACGATCATTCCTGCAAAAGAAGCGCAGAAGAGAATGAATTGAGCCGTGGTGGATGCTTCATGCATTGGAATAGCGGCAAAAACCAGTATCACGACATAGAAATTGCCACCTCCCTTCCCAACTAAGGTCATCGATAATGCAACTATGAAAATCAGAAGGATGACCAAGAACTCCATCATTCTTTATTCATCTCTCTCACTAGCATTCCCCTCGGATTTCTAGATTACTATGGCTGCATCCATTGAAGTTGGAGCGTGCAAAGACCCTTTGATCAAATGAATCGGGAATCTATTCATCCACATATCTCAAGACGGATAGCAGGAGCTCTGAAGATGAAACATTCCTGAAGTCATCCTTTGGGTGCTCAACAATGTGGGCCAAGGCAAGTTACTACTTTGGTGACTGGACAACCGTCGTTTCATTTTGACCACTAGTAAGACTCAACTCTCAAATCTTTGAAGAGCTGAAAATGTCTTGCATTGCGAGTTACTATGGTTTCATCATGCTGAAGGGCTATCCCTGCTATCTGTCCATCTATTGGATCAACCATCTTCCCTTTCATTCTTAATTTACCGATTTCAATTCCTGCCCTCCACGCAGAGATTGTGTCTAGAGGGATGACTTGAAAACCTGATAGTATTCCATCGATTCTCTTCTGCTCGCTCTTGGGCAACGCAGCCAGTGCAACACCCACTGCCAACTCCATGACCGTTGGTGATGTGATGTACTGTAGTTGTCGGGTCTCTCTTATCTCGTCTAGCTTCTTTAGTGCAGACTGACGCTTGCGCATGAGATCAATGATGAAAGATGAGTCCGCAATCACTACGATCTCAACCTATCATCTCTTCCATGCTTTCAGACCATGTCTTACTACGCTCTTTCCGAAACACATCCAAAGCGTCTGATAACTTACTGATTGACTCCGTTGAAATACATCCAACGAAGTCATCTAGAGACCGTCTGCTGGCTAGGCGAATTACCACCTGACTAAAGCTCTCATTGTTTCTCTTTGCTTTTCTGAGGATTTCATATGCCTCGTCTGAGAGTGATATTGTCTTGTAGCCCATCTTGATCACAGTCTGTGTATGTATGTGTATGTATTGATTTAAACTCACTGACAGAAGAGAATCACTGTAGTCAGACGAAGCAAGGAGTCTACTTGCTTATGATCGACTATTGCAAAACGAAGGGGCGTTCAGCACTGAACCGTCAGTAAGGCCCAGAACCAGCCCGGTGACAGCACCAAGCTGTGAGAAATGGTGCATTTGCTGGTTTAGCCTACAGGGTTAAGCCCTCACGACCATGGCCTTTCAGAGTTTGGTTGACGACAGCTATCTCTGCTTGGACTCATATCTGCCAAACATCGAGCGGCCGGGGAAGGGTCCTATGAGCCAATCTGCCCATTAGCCTCGGACCTCTTGCCAGTTTAGAAACTACTCCAGCCACTTGTATCCCTTGCTTCTATGGATTATCTCAGATATTCTTACTTCATCTTCTACTACAAAGTAGATTGCTCGATAGTCACCAACTCTCAATCTAAAGAGAGGTGGTTCATCCGGAGTCATGAGTCTCTTGATGTCTACACCAGACCTTCTTCGAAAGGGGTCATCCTCGAGGCCCATTAGAGCATCTTTGACCTTCTCTTTCTGTCCAGAGTCCAGTAGACTCAATTGTGACACTGCAGTCTGGGAGAGCAGGACTCTAAACTTGGTCAAGTGGAACGAACTCCTCCTCCTCGAGAATTCGTTTCTGCCTTCTAGCGAACTCGGTTTTTTCAGCAACATTGAGGAGGCGGCGGATCAATTCATCGTAGGTTTCTCCCTTCCGCCCATATCTTTTGAGGAGATCACGGGTTTCTTTTGTCAGTGGGATTGTAGTCGTTTCGCCCATATCTATCATGACTTATAATGTTGATAATTGCTTATAATCTCGTTGGATTTGTACCGATTGTCGCTCTCAAATGAAACAGAGAGTCTACTCGCTCATAGTCGACTATTGCGGAGTTGATAGGGTGGCCCTCTCTAAGACATCTACTCCACAAGTAGGGGCTGCCCGGGTGCGAAAGAAAAGACAGAAGTCCTCAAGATGTGCCTATTCATGGGGTAATGACCTCTCGTACTGCCCAAGGTATCGGCTTCATAATTGTGCTTGTCATCATCTTAGGATATCCCCCATTGGGGATTCAATACGGTACGCACACTAAGACGGGCTATGGAGACATAGGACCTGGTAGCATATTCAGAACGACAATACGTGGCAGTCAGGGTGACATAGTGGTATTCAGCTACGAGGCAGACCTTGGAGTCGTTGAGTGTGCTCTGATTGAGCTCGGAGACCGCAACGTCAGTGACTTCACGCGTGATACCGACTTGCATGAAATAGCGTGTTTCTATTATCAGGTTAAGATGAGGGAGGAGATGGTACTGACAATGACTTATGAATACAGGCTCCTTCTCTTCGCTAGAAACTATGCCAATGTCACCCAATGGTTCAGTTATGAATGGACGAGCAGGAACCCAACTCTGAACATCTATACTCATGCCATCATGAGAGTGGCCGTGGTCGTTCCCGTGGTACTCTGTGGCATATCGGTGCTATTGTGCAAGAAGAGGCATGAACAGCTGCTCAGAGATCAACGACCAGAGGAGTGGGATCATGTTGACGCATAGTAGCACCAACTCGTCCAGACCAAGAGCAATCTTGACTCTTCTCCTCTTGGTGTCACTGATTATACCTCACACTCTGGGGATTAGGCGTGGCAGTTCATACATTCGATTCACTCTGGTTGCTGCACTCTGGACACTCATCCACGAGTCTGGGAGCACGATTGCGGGTCCTTACAGCTATACTCTCTTTCCATTCCCCAATGAGCAAGCACTCCTGTGGACTGCTCTTTTCGTTCCTCTGCAATTGTGCACATCATATGTCATGTTTCGATTCGCAGGAGGAGCCATTGAGAGAGAAACAGCCTCACGTGTTGTGATAGCTGCCCTCATAATCCAAGCCTTCTTGTCGGGTGCATTATGGTCCGGATATGCTTCTGGTTCGGATATATCCCGGGTGTATTTGTTCGATACAGTCATTCCGCTGCCGATATTCCACATTGTAAGCGTGCACATAGTACATCGGTCCGAATGGAAGCCATCCGCAACATTATAACAAGCGCTCGCTTTCAATCAAGCAATCCTACTATCATAGCTCGTGACCAGAAGCACTAGCTCTGTCCCTTTCGAAGCGGCCTACCACTGCATCAAGAGAATACTGGCATCCATGCCAAAAAGGAAATATGATTCGCAGCTGAATTAGCCTACAGGATTCTGCGTGATGAGGAAAGAGAGAATAGGAGTCAACACGTCAATTCTGGTCAAGTACTTCAGACATGGGATCATCTTCTCATTGCTAATGTCTGGATACATTCTATTCTTACCGCTTGTCGAGTGGATTGTAAGATATACTGTTGTTCCAATGACATTTGAGCCAATGGCAGTTCTGTTCACCATTGTTTACATCTTCACTGGATTTTTCTTGATACTTGGTGCAATCAATTCCTCTCTAAGCGAAGGTCTCTGGCAAATTAGAATCGGCGAAGGCTGGCAATTCCTGCTCGGGAATGGAGTCATCCTATTCATAGTGCTCTGCATCGTTCAGGTACCTGCTGCCATAGTAACGACGTTACTGGCTTGGATGCAGCCGGGCGGGCTCTTTTTTGGCTTCTGGAATGCCCTACCCGCGATAGTAGTCCCTTCAATTGTGATAACGCCGATTCCTAACGGAGTCGTAGCCAAGCACGTGGCGTTGATGACTTCAAAGACAACAGGGCCAGAAACGATGCAGATGTAGGATGCAAATCCGTGTCCGAGCTGTGTTGATATTTCAATTCATGCTTGAAATGCCGTTCTGAAGAAGCCAAGTGAAAGTAGGTTCGCCCATCAAGCTAGCCCAAAGCGCCTGAAACTCCGTGGGCTGATACATGTAGATACTAGGTGCCCCAGTAAAGCAATCGCAATGCCACAGTTTATGACCAGAAGATGTCTAGCACTCATGAGAATAACCTATACTAATGGGGTGCACCATGAGAACGGATTACATCGCCGCAATCTTGTTCGGACTCATTCTTATTGCAGGCGGTATCATCATGGGAGCTGTTCCACATCATCCGTACATTGGACCACTTGGTGGTGGCCCGGGCTGGACGTTTGTAGTTCCGTTTGGGATTGTGCTTGTCATCTTTGGCCTACTTGCCTATTACTCGGAACGAGAGGTGCCCCGTAAATCAAGCACAGGACCAGCCCAATGACGACGTCAAGCTATGAGAGATTGCTCTTGAGGAATCCTCGTCCTCTCAGTACCTGGCGAATGATTGCATCCTGTCTTTACCTGACCATCTCGAAAGGGCTTTCTGGAGAAGACGTATCTCTGAGGTCCCATGATTAGGAGAGGAGTCGACCCTTGAAGTGAAGAACACCATCTGGAGTCCCATCCGTATCGCGGTCTTCCTTGCCACATGGTCCCTTGTTACACCAATCCGCATCCAAATCTCACAGACATCACGCTCATTGAATGTACTCATCTGGGCTGGGACTTGGGGTTTCGGCAGAGTTTCTCCATTCACCGACTCGCCCCTTGTAATTGACCCTGCATACACTTTCTTCATGTTTCCATATTGCGTACCTGGGCTAGCTATTGCGTGGCTCGTCTGGAGATGGGCTCGAGATGGAAACCTTACCAAGTCCCAGTACATAGAGAGAACCCTTCTCCTACAGGTGGTTCATATGGTACTTGTGTGGCTGCTCTTTCCTTGTCCATATTCATCTGGGACAGCCATCACGTGCATCCCGGTACCTACAACTGGGATAGTCTCACTGCCCTTTGTGGCGCGAGTGGTGGAAGAGTTGCTATCGCCATGGCAGGACAATCTTCCAAGTTGACCCGGACGCTTTGACCCCACTCTATCTACATCTCCGGAAACAATTCAACTGTGTCATCCGGACTTCCCGAACTTTCAGTGTACCAGCAATCCTAATCATGCGTCAAACCAAAGGAGCAATCCGTCGGTTTCAAAGGCCTCACCCGATAGTTGTGTGATGCGACCACTAGACAGGATAGTGAAATTCAGGGGTCCGTCGACATTACTGAAGACATATGATGTGACTAGGGAACAATCTCTGACATTTAACCAAACACGAACGCTGAAGTCGAATCCGAGGAGAGAGATGTTGTACCCAGCTCCTACAGGAAAGGATCCTGCCCCTGAGTATGTGAAAGTAGCCTCTCCAGTATCTCCCTGACCCAGACTCCACTCATGACCGTGAGGACTTGATGTGCCAGTGAGATTGTCCATCCAGATGTTGTACTCTTCAATCTCTGTTGCAGCAAAGAACCCTGAACCATGCCTATTGCAGCTGACTAGGCGCGCTTCAAGCCAATCCACACTCCCGGAGGAGCACCGCCATACTTCCCATGTCTGGTTGAGCGGGATAGCTACGACACCATGCCATCTCAGTTCACCCGGTGTTGCAAATGTAGCCGTTATGACAGCTCCATTGTATGCCCCGAACACCTCACGGCCAGATAGCGTTCCTTCGAACGTTATGGTCATCTCTCCCGAACCACTACGTGACAGCTCAGCATTGCTTCCGTTTCCGGGAGGATCGTATAGCACATAGACAGGGACCCACGCCTGAGTTGATGTGACTCCAATCATTTCTTGGCAGGGTTCGCCAATCATAGGAATCAGGCCTAGCACCAATCCTGCCATGACTATAATGAAGAGGACTGCAAATAGAGTGGGGCGCCTTCTCATCGCCTTGGACTGGCTAGGAATCCCCGATTGCTTACGATCTTGGTCCACGGCCATCTCTCCACACCCAGTCCAAGTCATGCGTGGTAGCAGAAGTATACATGAGTTCTTGAACACTTCTGAATCATCACTCTAGAAACTGCTGCGATGCGCGACTCAAAGGAAGTAGGCCGTTCTGTTGACGGCGATGCTGAGAGTCTCTGTCCAGATGATCTTCCTCAGTCCTTGCGAATATACAAGCCACTCGGATACCAACACCAGAGTGAGACTCACGTCTGCACCAGGCGTTGTCCTCATTGACAATTCGAAGTCAAGCTTGTTTGTAGCCAGCTGTGGTTGAAATATCCCCGAGCCTGGAGCCACGGCAAAGCGCCACTGAAAGTCCCCTCCCCAAGATGCGTTGGAAGAAACAGACAGTTCGACCGCACCAGCCCCGTGATATTCGTTCCAAGTCCTAAGCATCTGGTCTGTAGTGGTGAGATTCAGGACCGAGTTTCCACCGAGTATTCTCCCTTCTCCATGCGCACCTGAAACCGACTCGTGGAAATAGAACTCGTAGTAGTCATATTTCTCCAAAGACTCGTTAGAAAAGCGAACCTCCCAAGTGAATGACATCTCGCCGACAGTTATGTTATCATCTGAAACTAAGATGTGACAGAGCACTGCATGCTTTCCTGAAGTCACGTCTTCCCAGCTGACTGGAGCACTTTGAATGCGTTCAACGGATGGAGTATTCAGGAGAAACACAGTAGAGATTAACAGTACAAGTGCCACGCATATGGCGGCGATCTTCACCCGCGAAGATGGGACTGAACTCGAAACAGCTTCACTCATCGCCAGTTGCAGCTCCCCAGATATTACAGTATAGGCGATATCAATCTAGTTTACCTCTGTGTGAATATAAGGACTAGCAACGGGCACCAAGCATACGAAATCCGCCGTCAGTGGATAGAAACATGTATCAATGTAACGTATGAAGAGGAGTACAAGGAGGGAAGCCCGAAGATGAGCTTCACAGAGATGCTCTTGATTGTGTTCTTGATAGGGACTATAGGAACGATGCTAGTTGCACTCTTGGTTGGATTGGCCTTCAGAAGGTATCGCAGAGAGCTGATAGAGGTTGGAGATGCTCAGACCACGCTTGGTGTAATTGGGAGTGTATACCTCGAAGGCAAGTCAGACATCTTGGTGGGCTCGTCGATAGCAATCCCAATATCGCTGATGTGTTATGGGGGCGTGGGACTTTATTTCCAATACTGGGGAATCCAGAACATACTTGCTGCAACTGGCCTCTTGCTTGGAGGTCTGCTAGTCTTCCTTCTATTGTTCTGGATCTTCGTGGATGTGAAAGCTAGACGGGAGGCAAGGAGAGTTCTCAGGAATTACTTCTCGCACCGAGATGAGGGAATACTCAGACTGGAACTTGTCAGACTGCTTGAGGGTGACGAAACACAGAGAAAGGCATTCGATTTGATTGCTGGACGCGGGAGCAAGGCCAGCATAGTCGCACGGCGAATTCGCGACGGCGTGGTGGTCACTGAAAGTTAGATGCCTCTAACATTTATTAGGTTCGGAGGCGTTCCAATCGAGCGGCGCTGATGAAATGACCATCGAGATGGAGTTGTTTCCAGCACTTGAACTGGGACTATACAACGGCTGGATTCTGTTTGTGATACTTGTCGCCGCTGAGGGTCTGATGTTTTTACTATACCCCCGGGAGGTAGTGTCAAGACTAACAGACTTTGACAGGTCCAAATGGAGCACGAGCCAGAGGTTTTCCTTCGCCATTGGAAAGACGTTCTCGCTGATCTGTATCATACTAGTCGTTCTCACTCCACTGAAGCTGGGGACCCTTGGTCTTGGACTGGGCATCATCATATTTGCAATCGGTCTGGCAGGTCTTGCTGCATCAGTGGTCACATTCAGGAGGACTCCCTCAGACAGACCAGTCACCACTGGGCCCTATCGCTTCTCCCGACATCCTCAGCAAGTGTCATTATTCACCATATTCACAGGCATCTCAATTGCCATCGGATCATGGGTGGTATTCTTGGTCTTGATTCTCTCTCGGCTACTCAACAGTGCTGGAGATAGAGCCGAAGAACAGGCATGCCTAGCGTACTATGGCGATTCGTATCGGGAGTATATGGAACAAGTTCCACGTTATCTACTACTAGGTGGCAGAATCAAGAACCTCGACCATGAATCAAACTGAAGCACCGTGGCCAAGTGGACTTTCTCTGATGCGCATCGAACCTAATAGTGGACTCTCACCACGCCGAAATAGTAGACCAAGGCGGTGACGACAGTGATTCCCAAGAGCAGGACTACCGACTGCTGCATCCACAAAGGATGCATGTTGGTGACCAGTATGGCCCCCATGATGAGGAGTACGGTTTCAATAATCAGCAGGCCCCGAATCAGCGATCTATACTCGACAAGACTCATGGTTCAATGTTCTCCAGTCGCTTATTGATTTCTCTTACAAGAAGGCTCCAGAACAAGATATCAACCAACCGACAAGTATCTTATCTTGGATTGCGGCCATTGGACTGACATGCGGATAGACAACTACCGGTTCGGCAGCATCATAGTTGATGGCCGAGAATACAAGAATGATGTCATCATCCTCTCCGACCATATCGAGAGTGATTGGTGGCGGAGGAGTGGGCATGAGCTCTGTGTGGAGGACCTCGCCTCTGTTCTTGAATTCGGTCCGCGGATGCTGATTGTGGGGACTGGTCACAATGGCAGAATGAAGGTACTGGATGAAACGGCAGACAGATTGAGGGAGATTGGCTGCGAACTGGTAGTGAAGAAGAGCAAGGAGGCCTGTGAGGTCTACAACGCACGCAGAGATGAGGATAGAGTCGTTGCCTGCCTTCATCTGACATGCTAGATGATGAAACAAGAAGAGAGTGAACAGGCGCCGTCTATTGATGTACAGACAGCGACCAGTACCGGCCGCTGTCTGTTTCAGTCTTTGTGATTCTTGTAGTCTTGATATCAACGATTGACCGGATTAGGGGACTCACTACATGAGACCTATTCCGGTAGCACTGTCAATGTGGGTTCGAATATGTACACCACAACTCTCTCACTGGGAGAGTCCGGGTCCTTGCAAGTCATAGTAGTACGAACGGTGTATGTTCCCGGCTCAAAGTAGTACGGTTCAAAGTATGCATACCACAGATACAAGGGCCCTTTGCTGTTCTCCTCGACCCAGGGGATCATATTACCGCGTCCTATCGCGTTACGTGACAGCTTAATCTCCATAGAGCCGATTTCCATTTCCACCTTCAGTGGTACTGGGAGCAACTCCCATTCATTGTACCCCTCTTCAACCCAATAGAACCAACCAACATAGACGAAGCTTGCATCTGATTCACAGATAGTGGCTCCGTATCTATGGTGGATATACATGGCATCTTCGTATGGTGGCGGTCCTACCGCGTCAACAGCGGCGATGAGGTTGAACCCCAACATGGCCAAGCCGAGTATTACCAATACCAAGACCTGAGACTTTCTCTTCATTCACATACCTCCTTTCTTACGAAAGACGATTTCTCCACACTTTACCAGAAGTCGGTACACATTGGACTTCATACCTTTCGAATTCGTTCTTCTCAAATCCTCTCCTCCTGTTTATACAGGGTGAATCAAAGGAACAAGGAAATCTTGGTACAAATGGGCCCGAAAGCAGGCCCGCAATAAAGTGCTTACGTCATT
>JAEORS010000216.1:0-3903 GCA_016840795.1 Candidatus Thorarchaeota archaeon
GGTTGTGCCGAAGGTCCCAAGGATATCCCCGACAGCGTCGCGGCTGGAAGTGCGGCAGCAATGCGTGCAAGCATTACGCTAGCAAGAGGAGGTGGGCCGTGATGCAGGAAACAGCAGATTCGTCCAAGGTAGAAGCCATGGCCAAGGCATTTGCAGATGAAAGGCTGAGGTGGCTGATTGGCAAGGGTGATGTTTTGGTCCAACGAGGAGAGTTGACCGAAGACCGGTTCAAAGAGTTGGTTGACACAGCCATAAGAGAAGAGTTTGAGAGGAACATTATTCTCAAGCAAATTGAAGATGGTCCTGCAAGTGTGAGCAAGATTGCGAAGGCAGCAAAGATGGAATCAGATCGCGTACTATGGAACCTTCTAGCAATGATGAAATGGAATCAAGTAGAGATTGTAGGAGAAGAGAAGCGAGAATACCTGTATGCGGTAAAGGAACTCTAGTTGGTGCACCAAGCAACGCCATCTAGCATACAGAAGTCATCAGAATCTGAATAGCTGTATTGCTGCAAAATCATCCCAGTCCCATTTGCTCGTTTGATTTTCTCATCATTTTATGTTTCTAAATAGTTCATTGCATTACCGAAATCGTTCGTTGGGACGAAATCAGCATTTGCTTATGGACGCAGAAACGCGCTAGATGTTCGAGTCCAAAACCCTTGCCATTCTGATTAGGCCAGACTTATTAGTCCTGTAATGACCGTAAACTACCATTAAGGTTCAGTAGGCTACGTGTAGACTCGAGAATCCCAGAACGGTCCGGGAATGCTACGATTGCACCTTCGCATACCTGTTGAAAGCCTGGATCCAGAACGTCCGGACCCCCACTCTTCATGGACCTCATCAACTACTCCGGAGAGGCGTATCGTGGTAGAAGATAACCAGGGAAACACAAGGATTGGGGTCTGGGTCTGTCATTGCGGTCTGAATATCGCAGGCACTGTGGATGTTGAAGCTGTTCGTGATCATGCTAGCAACTTGCAGGATGTCGTCTACAGCGGCGACCTTATGTTCACATGTTCTTCCGACGGACTCAAGGCAATAAAAGACAGCATTGATGAACATAATATCAACAGAGTCATCGTTGCATCATGCACTCCAAGAACACATGAACCAGTCTTCCGACGCACCATTGAGGAAGTTGGTCTCAATCGGTTCTTGTTCGAAATGGTCAATATTCGAGAACATGTATCTTGGTGCCACATGGATGAAAAGGACTTGGCAACTGACAAGGCGAAGTCACTGATTGAAATGGCAGTTGCACGGGCAAGGGAACTGGAGCCCCTCGACATGGAAACGGTCACCGTGATTCCGCGCGTCGCTGTCGTGGGCGGGGGTGTCGCAGGTATCTCGGCGGCTTTGGACCTTGGGAATGCTGGATATCCCGTTTCACTGATAGAGCGGAGGCCGACCATTGGGGGTCAGATGGCCTTGCTGGACAAGGTATTCCCACAGAATGACTGTGCCATATGCATCCTCGGTCCGATTATGGCCTCCGTCGAACAACACCCTGAGATAGACTTGCTTGCCTACAGCGAGCTCGAGGAAGTAGAAGGGCATGTTGGAGACTTCAGGTTGAAGGTGCGAAGGAAGGCAAGCTACATAGACCCGGAGAAATGCAATGGATGTGGAGAATGTGCGCCTGTGTGTCCAACTCGAGTAGTGAACGAATTCGAGTATAAGATGGGCGACAGAAGGGCTGTCTACAGGCCGTTTCCGCAGGCAGTCCCGAACACCTTCACCATTGACAAGCGAGGCACTTCATCATGCAGGATTGCTTGCCCCGCGGGAGTCAACGGACAAGCATTTGTCACACTCATTCGTGAAGCACAGTTCGACACTGCACTACGGATATTCAGAGAGTCTAATCCATTTCCGGGTACTCTTGGAAGGGTCTGCACACATCCATGTGAGGATAAGTGTGAAAGATCATCTCTCGATGAACCCGTTTCCATACGGAATCTTCACAGGTATCTGGCCGATCGAGCGCGCCAGATAGGCGAAGATGCTCCAACCAAGGTAACTCCTAGGAAGAAAAAGAAGGTTGCAGTTGTCGGGGCCGGGCCTGCAGGAATCGCGTGTGCCTTTGACCTCGTCAAACAGGGCTACCCTGTTTCTGTCTTTGAGGCCAGGAAGGAGAGTGGGGGTCTTCTAAGGTACGGCATCCCTGAGTACCGATTGCCCAGGGAGATATTGCGTGAGGAGATAGGGCTGGTAGAGTCTTTAGGCGTCGAGTTCAGGACTGGAACTCCTGTTGAATCTGTCAGTGATCTCAAGAAGGAGGGATTCAAGGCGATATTCTTGGCCACGGGAGCCTCTAGAAGCAGCAAACTCAGAGTCGAAGGTGAGGATGCCAAAGGAGTCCTTCACGCTCTCGATTTCCTAGACCGATTGAATAGCGGAAGGAAGGTAGTACTGGGTGAAAACGTGGCGGTCATAGGAGGCGGCAACGCAGCAGTTGATTCAGCCAGGGCGGCGCGACGTATGGGCGCTAGACGAGTTACCATAGTATATCGTCGTTCCAAGCAGGAGATGCCTGCAATCGCAAGCGAAGTTGAAGAGGCCGAACGGGAGGGAATCAAGATTCAGTTCCTTTCGACACCTGTGAAGATTCTCACAAAGGGAGCAAGTGTTAGTGGAATCAGATGCGTGAAGATGAAGCTTGGTGCTCTGGATGCCTCTGGTAGACGGCGACCAATACCAATTCCAGATTCTGAATATGACACGAAGGTCGACACGGTCATAGTCGCAATTGGGCAGACGGTCGATCCTAAGGGCATTGTGTCTGGACTCGACCTGACTCAGTGGGGAACGGTTGCGGTTGACCCAACCACATTTCAAACGAGTAAGAAGGGAGTCTTCGCAGGAGGCGACGTTGTCACTGGACCCTCTACAGTGGTGGAGGCGGTAGGTGCTGGCAAAGAGGCGGCCATCTCCATCGATAGATTCCTTTCCGGAGAGGACCTTGACACTGGGCGAAGCCTTGAGCCCACGCCAGTTCCTGAGGATCAAATCAATCGAGAAGGAATCGAAGCGGCACCCAGAGTAGCAATGCCAATGTTGAGTCTTGCTAGTCGAAAGTCGAGCTTTGAGGAAGTCGAGCTAGGCTTCGACGAGAAGAGAGCCATCGCCGAAGCAGGAAGATGCATGAGTTGCGCTGTCTGTTGCGAGTGCGGACTATGTGTTGATGCATGCAAGCTGGACGCCATCGATCATAATATGACTGATCAGATTGTGGAGTTAAACGTCGGGACAGTAATTGTGGCTACCGGATTCGAGTCGTACGAGCCCGTAGATACGAGAGAGTACGGTTACGGTATTCTCAACAACCTCATCACAAACGCTCAGTTTGAGAGGTTGACGAACGCAGCCGGGCCAACCGCTGGCAAGATTAAACGACCAACTGATGGCAAGACCCCATCAAGTGTAGCTTTCCTTCAATGTGTAGGGTCCCGTGATGCCAGATTCGACAGAGATTACTGTTGCTATGTGGGTTGTGAGAACTCACTCAAGCAAGCGACCCAGATTAAGGAGAAGTACCCGGAAACTGAAGTGACCATGTTCGCAATGGACGTACGGACTCATGGAACTGGGTACGAGGAGCTATATCAAAGAGCCCGTGAAATGGGAGTTGTTATAGTCAAAGGAAGAGCGTCCGAATTGGAGCAAGACCCGAAGACTGACAATATCAAAGTGTACGCAGAGGACCTCTATACAGGAATGAACATCGGACTGACATACGACATGGTCGTCTTGGCCACGGCGTTGCACCCGCAACATGACAATCCGGAAATGGCCCGAAAGCTCAAAATGAACACCGACCAATACGGATTCTTCCTATGTGCGCATCCGAAACTCCGTCCTGTGGAATCCTTCCAAGATGGAGTTTTTGTAGCCG
>JAEORS010000217.1:0-3880 GCA_016840795.1 Candidatus Thorarchaeota archaeon
GGACATACTTGAGAGATATGAATGTGGATATTACCTAGGACTGAATGACCCGCAATGAACATGAAGCATGCCGATATGGAAGAGAGAATTACCTCTCTATTTCTTGCGTCCAGTACGTCTTGCCGCTATGTTCCCCACCTTTCGGCCAGGTGGAGCATGTCTGCTCACCGTGCTGGGTCTACCCGGTGACTGATGTGAACCACCGCCATGTGGGTGACTAGCTGCATTCATAGCTGCGCCTCTGGTCACAGGCCACTTTCTCGCCTTCACTCGGGTGTGGTGCCACACTGCGCCTGCCTTCAGGAAGGGTTTCTCGGTCCTGCCACCGCCAGCAACTATACCGATGGTGGCCCTGCATCTAGGACTGAATGCTTTCTGTTGGCCACTTGGCAGTCTTACCATGGCCTTGCTTGGGTCTATGGAAACAATGGTTGCTGTCAGACCTGAAGAGCGTACATACTTGCCTCCATCTCCAGGACTGCCCTCAATATTGTAGACCGGTGTGCCTTCAGGAATGTGTTGTAGCATCATAGTGTTACCATTCTGCAGTACAGCATCCTCGCCGCATTCAATGGTCTGACCAACTTGGATTCCCTCAGAAGCAATCATGTAGTGAAGCTTGGACTCACCTTCATACCGTAGCTCAGCAAGGGGAGCACCTCTTCCTGACTCATGATAGAGGTTGAGCACTCTGCCAACATAGGTCTTGTCAGGGGCCCACTTGGGATGTCTAGCTCTTGCAATCTTCTTGTGGCTAGGACTTCTCCACTGAGTTGTACCTCGACCCTTGCGTTGTACTAAGACTCGTTTACCCATATGACTGCCCCCTTAGAATATCCCGAGGTTTGTGGCCACCTCTGCCGCACTGTATTCCGGTGCCAGCCGTACGAATGCCTTCTTCCTCCCATCAGGCATAATCATTGTGTTGACTTTCTCCACGACAACCTCGTAGAGGGTTTCCACGGCCCAGCGGATTGTGTTCTTGTTCGCTCTCCTGTCCACGAAAAAGGTGAGCTTATTGTGACTGTCAACGGCCTCCAGGCTTGCCTCCGTCACCACAGGACGAATGATTACTTGATTCGGGTCCATTCGATTTCACCTCACATGAACAGGGCCTCTTTCTCGAGGCGTTCTATCGCTGAAGTAGTCCACAATACAAGCCGCCCAGGATGTGTTCCGGGGGCCAGCAATTCGGCATTCAGACCATGGACCTCCGCCACGTCTACTCCGACTAAGTTCCTTGCGGCTCTTCCAATTCCCATGTCTTGTCCTACTACGATGAGGAAGGACTTGGGCGTCTTCATCTTCCTGCCGCGCATCTTGCCTTTACCGGCTCTTACTCCCCGACCCTGCACTGCTCTGCTCAGGTCTTCTCCAAGGCCCAACGAATTCACTACATCGTAGACCTTCTTGGTCGTCTGCAACGATTCCAGCTCCTCAGTGACAACCAGGGGAACGTCGGGGATTGAGTCAATCTTGTGACCTCTGGAACTGACTAGGTTCTTGTCTGCAGTGGCCGCAATGGCAGAACGAATGGCCAATCGATTCTCCTTCTTGTTGATTCGTTCAATAATGACCTTCCTCGCCTCTGGAGGATGTGCTACTCTTCCACCTACAGTTCCTGGAGCAAAAGCGGCCTTGTTCGCTGCGCTAGTGCCAGAACCCTTCACGCGAGGCATTCTGGACCTACCATGACCAGTCTGCCAACTCTCAGCAGTAGTGCGTTTTCCAGCTAGCTCATTCACACCGTGTGGTTGACGCCCTCTGGATTGGACCGCCAACACAGCTCTCTTGATCACATCAGGGCGATATGGAGTGTCAAACTGTGCGGGAAGTTGAATCTTGGGACCGGCTTTTCCCTTCAACGAGTATGTCTTCACGCTTGTCATTAGCCATCATCCTTCCATTACTGCTTTGACGTGGTGCTGATGTAGCTCACCTGGGTCTCTTGACCAAGGTGAGATCTCTTCGGTCGAATCGCGAACCTCATCCTCAGAGGTCTCTTGACAGGGCCTGGGACAGATCCCCACAGAATTACATAGTCACCCCGTATCACGCCATAGTTCACGAAGCCTCCGGAGGGAGTAATCTCTTCTCCTCTCTCACCCATCTTCAGAACTTCGTTGTTGAAGCTGGTGCGCGTATGAAACCCTGTCTGACCGGGTCGGGGAACACTATAGCGTATGTTTGTCGGCGACCAAGGACCAATACAGCCTACGCCACGCTTGGTCTTGCGTGATTTGTGCTGAAGGATTCTAACACCCCATCGGCGCACAGGACCTTGAAATCCGTGTCCCTTGGTGACTGCAATCGAGTCAATCAGTGTGCCCTCACGAAGTATATCGGCCACACGCACATCATTGCCGAGAATGCTCTTGGCGTACTCAAACGCTTCTTGAACGCTGCGCGCACCGACCTTATACTCTGAGATATCAGGCTTCTTCTTGGAAACTCCTGCAATCCGTGGCTGTGTATGAACCAGCATGCGAATCTCTGTCATTGAATCGAGCTTTGACTCAAACTCCTTCATCTTGTCCTTGTGTTTGTACTTCTTGGGGAGAGGTTTAACTCTACGGAGGTCGTCAGAGAGGTTGTCTGCCAGCACTTCAGTGACTAGCTTCATACCATAGGGCGTAGTTTTGTATCCACGAATGGAGAAAGGCCTGATTGGTGGTGTGTCAATGATTGTGACGGGAATAACTCTCTCCTGGCCCTTGAACGGGCTGTTTGGATTCTGAACGGACATCACTGCGTGTGACATGCCTGCCTTATAGCCGACAAATCCCAGAAGTTTGGGTTCTCCGCCGTCCCAAGAAGGCCAGTTCTTGATTCGTGGCAAGAACTTTGACGCTCTGCCTCTTGGGAGATAGGCAAGACTGCCTCTCCTTGGCGCATGCTTCTTCCTATGGGCCATCTGAAATCACCAGTAGTTTTGCAACCCAGTCAATCTGGCTTTCAACAGCTAAATTGTCAAGACCGAGCTATTCTTACTACTGTGCGCGCCATGCAGAAGTCCGTTTTTAAAACTTGCCCACTGACCAAATCGACCATCTACGTAGGTACCGAATCGTCTTCGGCAACGTTTATTCTGGCGTCTTTACGTCGATGACAGTACGAGGAATTCTCTGGGTGGCACAAAGATGTCAATTGACTGGGAGTATCCTGAGAAAGGAAAAGGGCTATCAAGAATAGTGGATGAGCTAATTGGGCCGGGAGCAACACGAGCCGAGATAGTCCTTGTGTTGAGTGTGGGGGTCCTTGGCGGCTGCGGCCTAATCGTCTACCAGTACTATACTGGCCTTGGGTGGAATTTGATTCAGATTGCAGTAGCGGCATTCATCGCCTTTGACATCGCGGGAGGAGTCGTGGCTAACTCCACATCCACAGCGAAGCGCTGGTATCACAGGGAGGAACAGGGACCCAAACAGCACATTGGATTCATTGCTCTCCATTTCATCCATCCCCTGTTGATTGTGGTGTTCTTCCTCAACCTAGATTGGTTCTACTTCGTAGCAGTCTATGGTTTTTTGATTGCCGCGTCGGTGGTACTCGTTGCGACGCCACTGTACTTGAGACGGCCAATATCAGCGACTCTGTTTGGCCTTGGACTCTTGATGAGTATCTATGTGATTGTTCCAGTACCTGGGTTAGAGTGGTTCATACCACTGTTCTACCTCAAACTGATTGTGGGACATATGGTGCGTGAAGAGCCCTACAGGCCAGACTAGAAGCGACGTTGCTCGGTTCTAGCAATGATTTCGTTCTGTAGTGCCTTTCCTATGTTTACGAAGTAGTCGCTGTACCCGGCGACACGTACAATGAGGTCTCTGTACTCTTCGGGCTTTTGTTGAGCTTCTAAGAGAGTCTCTTTGTTGATCAC
>JAEORS010000001.1:0-43559 GCA_016840795.1 Candidatus Thorarchaeota archaeon
GCGCCTCAGCAGTTGAGGTGTGTACAGCAGCAATCCTAGAAGGCGATACAGTCTATGGACGCATCGCATCTGAGATCCAAGAATGGCTCGACGAACACGGCTATGGTTCAGTTGAGGATGTGAAAGGGATAGCACTTCCACATATTGAGAAGGGAATAGTTCTAGAACCGCCACCCAAGATTGACCTTGAGCGTTGCACATTATGCGGACTCTGTAAGAAATCATGCGTATACCATGCAATATCAATTGACAAGGCCAAGGGCCTCATCGATATAGACAAAGAAGCATGCGAGGCATGTGGTATGTGCATCTCAGTCTGTCCGCATGATGCGCTTAGCGTTGACTAGAACTGATTGGATGTTACTAGAGATAGAGCAATTCATCAAGTCCAGTTGTGAGTAGCTTCGCCTTGCCCTTGGTCACAGCGTAATCATTCTCAATCCTGACTCCACCAATCTCTTTGAAATACACTCCAGGCTCTATCGCCATTACGTTGCCGACTGTAAAATGGTCCTCACGCCGATACATGCTCGGCCCCTCATGCACAGCAAGACCAATACCATGACCTAGACCATGCGTCATACCCTCAGTGGCGGCTGGGTTCAGACGACGCGATTCATAACCGGCCTCCTTCAGCGTTTCAGCACAGGCGAGATTGACATCGTCAATCTTGGCTCCATCCTTGAGTGCATCAACTGAGGAGTCGGCCGCCGCCTTGACGGACTCAAACATATGACGAATCTTCTCACTCACTGAACCCTTGATGAACGTTCGAGTTACATCTGCGACATAACGTTCCATCTTCAGCACAGGAAAAACGTCCAAGATTATCGGGACCTCAGCTTTGAGCTCGTCCTTGGGAGCACCAAGATAGTGCCAGTCAAACCCCTTGTAACCAACAGCCAAGATTGTGTCCTCGGCAGAATGAGCGCCTTGGTCCAGTAGGAAATGCTCAAGTGTTAGCTTGACATCCTTGACGGTCAACGGCTTGCCCTTGTACATCAACGTCTTCTTCGGACCGATATCTGAGTCCTTCACCATCACAAGGACTCTGGATATTGCGCTAGTCGTTGCGTCACCAGCCTTCTTGATCGCTTGGATCTCGCTCTCAGACTTGGTTGCACGCGCATCCATCATGATATCAGAAACGACCTTGACGTCGTAGCCGAGCTTTTGGACTGTATCAAGCACCCTTGAAGATGTTTCCTCTGGGATTCCAATTGTATTCCCGGTGAACACATTGCGCAGTATATCATCAAAGATTACATCGAGATTTTCATCAGGTCGTTTGTTTTCTTTCATCAGTTTGAGATAGACGTCGGTGACGTCATGAGTGGTCTTGATTCGACTCTCCTTTTGCACACGACTGAGTGTGTGGAAACCAGCAGCAACAATCGGTTTGTCGTTTATGTTTTGGATGAATGCAATCTCATCATTAGATCTGAATCCTGTAAGCCAGAATAGATCGGCCATTTTGAAGGCACTCCCAGCAGTGAAGAGTGCGTCAATCCCATACTTCTCCATGAGAGCGTTCAGGTCGTCAAGCACTTGTAGCACCAAGTTGCTGGAAATAATTGCATTTGAAAAAGCCTTCCCTCAGGCCTGAGAGTATGGCTTCATTCTTCGCAACACCTGTTCCTTGCTGGGAAGATTGTATGGACCAAGGGTTTCTACGTTGAATGATGAGCAAGCGGCTCCGAAGAGACCCGCGCGCCGTACATCACCGGTCCGCATGTACTCCAACAGGAATCCTATCGTGTAGCTGTCACCACATCCGGTCGAGTCTACCTGGGCATTAGCAAGTACTAGAGGAATGTCGACCTGAATATTGCGCGTGTATATCGTTGAGCCTCTCTTGTCACGCGTCACAACCACCATTCTAGGCCCTAAGGCAAGCAGCTCGGTGGCCGCCGAGAGTTCGGACTTGGCTTCCGCTGCAAGCTCGAGTTCGCTGTCGTCGAGCTTCACAACATCCGTCAGACTGATTACCTCATCACGGTCAGGCCACTCTCTCTCCACGACCTCTTCGCCCTTAACAGCCCTTAGATATCCCTGTGCATCAAGAGAAACCAGACCTCCGCTCGTTCTCGCAGCCTCAATCATGGAAACGGGTATCTCGTCTGCTGTAAGTGGGCAGAAGTGGTATATGCTAGCCCCAAGGTACTTCGATTCTATGTCATCGATCTTCAGGGGAGGGGCCCTTGCCTCGAGTCGCTGTGTGCGCACTCCCTTCTCATCATACTCGTTGATAAAACGCGTGGATTTGCGACCTCTGTAATGTAGTCCCTCGATATCTAGACCTGATTCTTGAAGAGTCTGAACATATTCCTCCTCGAAGTCAGTTCCTACGCAGCTTATGATTCCAGCCCCGAAGGCTTCAAGGCTCATAGCCAGCATTGCATAGGCTGTACCACCTCCAAGAGCCTCCCTTGTAGTCTCTGGCGTGATTATGAGATCCCTGCTCAGATGACCAACAACCACAATCTCCATTTCTGGAACCTCGAGTACTAGCCTACGCAGCAGCGACTGGACGCCTGTCCTTCAGCAATGTCACCTATAATTCCTCTGAATCTTCCTGCCATGTCACACTTCGGAACGGTTAAAATCCCTAGTAGTAGGTTCGTAGGTTGAGTTGACGATTTTGGCAACAGTCACCGTGAAGTTCTTCGCGACAGTTCGCGAGGCAGTCGGCAAGAGAAGCGCTGAGATGGAGGCTGCGAACATAAGAGAACTGTTGGAGCTTCTAAAGCGGACATATGGGAAACGCTTCACCGATACAGTGATTGACGAGGAGACTGGTGAGCTAAAAAGGTTCTACCAGTGTATGGTCAATGGAAAGCGCATCGAGCTTCTGGATGGCTACGAAACAGAACTGAACGATGACGACTCAGTGGCCCTTTTCCCTCCCGTCGGAGGAGGCTAGATGCCAGTTCATTCTCGAGAGAGGTGTGGTGCTGATGGTTGATTTGGTAGTGAAGAATGCCCGGCTTCTACTAGAATCAGGGCTTACGAGAGGAGGGATCGGGGTCGAGCAAGGTCGCATAAGCGTCATTGCGAGAGATGAGCATTTGCCAAAGGCTGATACTGTGGTTGATGCCGAGGGCAACATCTTGATGCCGGGTCTAATTGATGGACACGCACACATTCACGATCCAACTATGCTCGACCATGAGGATTTCACAACCGGTTCTCGCGCCGCTGCTGCGGGAGGTGTCACAACTGTCGTTGACATGCCTCTGACCAATCAGATCGATACTCCACAGGCTGTGGACGAACACATCAAGCAAGGAGAACAGATGTCCATTGTTGACTTCTCGTTCTACACAGGAATGCTGAACTCAGAGAACTACTCGATGATACCGTCAATGGTCGAAAGGGGAATCGCGGCCTTCAAGGCGTTTACGTGCGAACCTTATTTGACGCCTGATGGAGTACTAGTCCAGTCACTGAGTATGGTTTCCGAGTACGGCGGGCATGTGACGGTGCACTCAGAGAATCAGGGTGTCTTAGACGAGTTCAAGAAGGAGATGGAGGGAGAATGGGACGCTCCGATCAGTCACTCTCTTGCTAGGCCAAATCTTGCAGAACAGCTGGCAATAAGACAGATGGTGAGTATCGCAGAGCAGACCCAGGGTCACTTGCACGTAGCACATGTTACCACCAGCGAAGGTATAGTTGAGGTTGAACGCGGAAAGCTGAGAGGGGTGATGGCAACCACTGAAGTATGTCCTCATCATCTTGTCTTCCAAAGGGATGATATGAATCGACTTGGTCCTAAGAGCAAGATGAATCCACCACTCAGAGCCAAACAGGACAGGTCAGCTTTGTGGTCAGCCCTACTCAGAGGTACAATTGACATAACCGTAAGTGACCATGCACCGTGCCCGATAGAGAAGAAAGAAGCAGGAGCTGATGACATAAGAGAGGCGTGGTCAGGGGTCGACGGGGTCCAGATGATTCTAAGAGTCCTACTTTCAGAAGGAATCAACAGGGGCCGACTGTCTTTTGCAAGACTCCTCAACGTCGCATCACGTAATCCGGCCAAAATCTTTGGACTCTACCCGAGAAAGGGAGTTCTTCAAATCGGAGCCGACGCTGATTTTGTCATAGTAGACCACACA
This sequence comes from Candidatus Thorarchaeota archaeon, assembly GCA_016840795.1. Lineage (GTDB taxonomy): Archaea > Asgardarchaeota > Thorarchaeia > Thorarchaeales > Thorarchaeaceae > SMTZ1-83. The sequence continues at coordinate 4,122 of JAEORS010000001.1, forward strand.
AAGGAAGAGAAGATTAGTTCGGAGATAATGTTCTCCAAGTCTGGGTGGACACTCTACGAGGGCATGAATATGAAGGGAGTCCCTCTCAAGACTTTCGTGCGGGGCACGCTTGTCTTTGAGGCGGACAGGACTACAGTGAAGCCGGGTCATGGAAGATTCCAGTCCATGAGTGGCATGAAACCATTTGAGGACTGAACAATGACGGTACGAGAGTTCGTCTTTGGAGACCCAGATGTATGCACCGGATGCATGATCTGTGTCAACGTTTGCAGCATGCACTACTTCAAGGTAATAGGACCAGCATGGTCTCGTGCCAGGGTTATGAGGGTGGAGCCAGGACTTGACTTCCCTCTGTTCTGTCGTAACTGCGAAGATGCACCTTGCATTGGCTCCTGTCCGGAAGAGGCGCTCAGCAGGACATCAAAGGGAGTCGTGATAGTGAACAACAAGAAGTGCCAGGGACACGGTGCCTGCATCGCTGCATGTCCATATGACGCAATCAAGCTGAATCCGGATACTCAGAAGGCTATCAAGTGTATTCAGTGCGGCAGATGCGTGGAACGATGCCCAGTCAACGCAATCTGGATCACGACGGAAGAAGAACTCAAGGAGAAGGATTCAGACGGTAGGCTTGCTGGGCATTATGAAAGAAACAAAGAGGTCCTCTATAGCAAGGGGGGTATGTCATGATCAAGGGAATAGGTGGAAACATCATCTGGGTTGATCTAGCTAAGGGAGAGATAGAAAAGCGACCAGTCGAGGAAGATATGGTCAGACAGTATCTTCTTGGAGCGGGGTATCTGTCAAGGGTAATCTTCGACATGGTCCCGGTGGGCACGGATCCTTTGTCATCTAGGAACGTCCTCGGAATTGCGACCGGGCTTCTTACGGCATCGATGTTTCCTCAGGCGTCACGTCATGTGGTGGCGGCACTGTCTCCTCTCACAGATGTTTGGGGAGAATCGCACGCGGCAGGATTCTGGGGGCCAGAGTTGAAACTGGCAGGCTACGACGCGATATTGTTCACTGGTGCCTCTTCAGACCCTGTCTATCTCAATATCGAGAACAGGAAGGTCGAACTCCTCGACGCCAGTAAGATTTGGGGAACATCCGTCTTTCAGACTGATGATTGGATTCGAGAGAAGCACGACAGACAGTCTAGAGTGCTCTCAATTGGTCAGGCTGGAGAGAATCTTGTAAGATTCGCAGCCGTAATGAACGATAGAGACAGAGCATCGGCAAGATCCGGGCTCGGTGCAGTAATGGGTGCGAAGAAGCTGAAAGCGGTATCTGTACGCGGAACCGGCAAGATAGAGGTGGCGGACCCGCAGAACTACTTGAAACAGATGGACATATTCTATGAGCGCATGTTGGCCAACCCCTTCACTGAAGAGAGGGCGAAATACGGTACTACAAACCTGGTTGAACTAATGGACCACATAGGCAGGCTTCCCAGCTACAACATGAAACAGGGCGTCTTTGAGGGCTACGAGAAGATCAGTGGAGAGACTATTACTAGGGAGTATCTAGTGAAACCGCGGTCAGACTGGAGTTGCTTGCAGAGATGTGGCAGATATACAAGAGTGAAGGATGGCCCTTACAAGTACATAGGCGGGTCTCCAGAGTTCGAGTCCCAGTCATCTCTTGGTTCGAGGTGTGGAAATGACAACATAGAGTCTATACTCTACTCTCATCATCTCTCTAATCTCTACGGCATGGACACTATCTCTCTTGGTGGCACAATCTCGTGGGCTATGGAGGCCTGGGACGAGGGACTCATAACAGAAGAAGACACTGGAGGAATCGACCTCTCTTGGGGTAACCACGAAACCATCGTCAGGTTGACTAAGATGATTGCGCTGAGAGAGGGATTCGGTGATATCTTGGCTGAGGGGAGTGCAAGAGCTGCTGAAAAGATTGGTCGCGGTACTGAGAAGTTCGTGATGGCTGTGAAGAAGCAGGAGATGGCAGGACAGGAACCCAGAGCCCAGAAATCAATGGGCCTGGCCGCAGTCACAGCGGCGCGAGGAGCAGACCATCTCTACTCATTTCCAGTCTTAGATGAAGCTGGATTTGACGATGAGATTAGGGAACGCTTCGGAGAGCAGTATCTTCCTGAGATGGCTGATCGACTTAACCCCAAGTACAAGGGTATAATGGTGAAAGAATGCGAGGACTTCATGGTGGTTGTCGAAAGCGTGGGATTATGCAAGTATGGTACGCAGATTCCTCCGGAGTTCTATTATGAAGACGTTGCTCTTGCCCTTAAGATTCACAATGGGCTTGAGTTCACAGTGGAAGAGCTCCAGACGATTGGAGAGAGAATCGTCAACTTGAATCGTCTGTTCAATGTGGCGCGCGGAGTTACTCGTAGCGATGATCAACTACCTAATCGACTCACAAAGGAGAAGGCCCCCAAGGGACCACCAAAGGGTCAAGTTGTCGAACTGGACCAGATGCTTGACGAGTATTATCAAATGAGAGGGTGGGACGTTGAAACAGGAATGCCTCTGAAGAGCACGCTTGAACGACTGGGTCTAGCGAAGGATGCAGAAGGAGTTGTCTAGCTATGGCAGACGAAAACATAGACCGATTTCAGGTCAAAATGGACATTACGGTGGAGGACCACATTAAGACTACAAGTGCGAAACTAGTGTCGTTGGTTCGAGAGCTTGAGGAAACACTCGGAAAGGGCCGCGCTCATCAAATCGTATCCGATTGGGCGGAGAAGAATTCCATCAATGATGTCAGGAATATAGTAGAATCGTTGGAGAAACCAATACAGGACTTTGAGGATGTCAAGGCGCTTCTCAGAAAGTGGGTCAAAGAGCTGAATAATAACAACATCGAAACCGTTGGAATCGTCAAAGAAACTGCTGACAGATCAATCTGCCATGTTACTGAATGTGTGTACGCAAAGGTGTACAATGATCTAGAGGCTCCTGACATCGGATATCTGCTCCACTGCAAACATGATTTTGCAGCCGCACCCGCAATCCATCCCAAGGTCGATTTAGATCGTAGCAAGACTCTGATGGAGAAGCAAGACTGTTGTGATTTCGAGTACTACTGGTCAAGCAAGTAGGAAGAGCGACTGTGATAGGGGCCTATCTTTGAGAAGTTCCTACTCATATGCCGCACAGACATTGGTAACTGTATCTTTGACGCCATCCACCTTCCTTAGAGAGTCGACTACAAATGAACTGAGTGACTCAGGAGACTTGAAGACCCCCTTGATGAGCAGGTCGTATGCACCATAGATCAAGTGAGCCTCTTCAACCTCATCGAGTTTCCTGACACTATTCAGAACATCACGTGCCTTGGCCGACTCGACCTTGGCCATTATGAAAGCAGTAATCACGGCATCCACCAGCTGTCAATCACGGAACTGCTCTATCATCTCTTTGAAGGGATAAAACTGTTCCTTCTCAGAAGGAGCAGAAAGTAGCGGCCGCAAACAGGCAGACCCAAAAGTGGCTATGAGAAAACAGAGCGAAGTGGTTTAGCAAATGGAGAGTTGGCCATGACTTCGAAAGGAAAACTTGGATTCCTAATCAGCGAACGGCATTTTCCACTTTGGGGCATCGGAGGTTCTGTCGTTGGACTTGTGTTTATCTTGGGAGCACAGGTTCCCTACTCCGGAAGATACGGAGAGCCATTCTCCATGCTGAACCACTTTGTGTCGGAACTCGGTGAGCTTGGAGTATCAGAGTTCGCACTCCTGTTCAACTCAGGGATGATAATTGCTGGGCTCATCTTCATACCATTCATGATAGGCCTGGGCCTCTACATGGACAACATCGTTTCCAAGATTGCTGGAACGGTTGGCGTCTTTTCCGCCTTGTCGATATTCCTCGTGGGGATATATCCGATGAACTACCTTGCCGAGCATAGCATGGCTGCTATGTCATTCTTCTTCAGCGGCATGATTATGGTAGGGCTCTGGACTATCGCCATCTTGCTTCAAAAGCAGGCAAAGATACACAAAGGCTTCTCCTTGGGAGGGGTTATCAATTTCATGATATTCTTCCTCTTCCTCTATGGTCCGTGGGACTCAGTGGAAGACCTCTCCACTCGTCCAGATATCTGGATGGTGCCAACCCTTGAGTGGGGCATCTACTTTGCCATAGTTGGATACCTTTTCGCGTTGTCTGTCTTTGTCTGGAACAAGGAAAAGCGAGTCAGCGGCACTCAGAACGTCTAGGAGGACTAGGAAAGACTAGGGCAACTCTGCGGCTAGCTTCGCAGCCTCTTCTGTGGGTATCGCCAACAACGTTTCAGTCCTGTTTCCACCGCCCGATCCAAACATGAAGAGCGTCTTCATAGCAGCCTCGATGCTTGGGGCCTCTACTATCGTGACCCAATCATATCGACCCATGGTGAAGTATGTATCAACGATTTTGACATCCATGGATTTCGCCAGCTTCTGCGTGTTCTCTAACGCGCTCTTCAGGTCCTTTATGGCCTTGATTCCTTCCTGCGTCAGATTCCCAAGAACTACAAATCTGGGCATTCTCTCACCTCCTCTGAAATGTAATGGACTCATCTAATACCTATACTTCCTATTAAGCCTAATTAGAGATTGGGCTGGGCAGACTTACTCAAGGAACAATGAAACGCGGCCGGGCAATGCAAAGCGCGCCTTGTTGTCAGGGTCATAATCAGTCTTCGTGGAATCATGGACGTAGATGGTCATGCCAACTTCGGATTCGATGTATTTCGCTGACTCTTGCAACGCAGCTAGCTCGTCCTTTGCAGTCTTTGAATGGTCCCACAAACCGTTCTCTTTTGCTATTCTGTCAACGATGCCTTTCACTTGTTTTCCGTGTTTCCTGAACTCCTTGTCCGACATCAGATGCTTCATTATGTCACTCACAATCAGCGACAGTTCAGCTTCCCGTATACTGTTCATTGCCACGAACATCCATTCCGGTGCAACATACAGATGTGCCTTGGAAGGTTTCTTGCCTTTCAGCAGTTTTGCAATCTCTCTGATGTCACGTACTGTAGACTCTATGACTTGATGCTCAACCTCGGCATACGAATCAATCAATTTCTTGTCAACCTTCGGCCACTCTGCCAAGGTAACATAGCCTTCACGCTTCATCTTCGACCAGATTTCTTCACATGCATGGGGTGCCAATGGAGCCATCAGTCGAACCCACAAATCACAGACATATCCCATGGTTGCGTCGCGCTCTTCTTTGGGAACCTCCGCACGTTTCAGGTAGTGATTGACAACACGAATCATTTCAGACGTGACAGTGATGGCATATTCTCGGATTCTGAAATTCTCTAGAGAGTCAGTGCATTCTTGAGCAATCGAGTTTGCTTTGGAGAGTAGCCATCTCGTCATGGCTGTTGGACTGTCTTTCTTTGTGTATGCCTTTGGTATTCTAGTAGCATACTTCACAAGCAAATCATTGAATTGACGTAGGCGGTTCCCAGCTGGGGGGACATCGCGTTCACGCCAGTCCATGATATTTCCTGGCTCAGCGCCAGAAACAACGTAGATTCTGTAGACATCTGCTCCGTATTTCTCAGGAATCTCAACCAACGGTATTACGTTCCCCTTACTCTTGGACATCTTCCTGCCTTCCATGATGAGATCTTGGTTCAGACTTATACACTGAATCCAGTGCTTCTTAGGGAAGATGGCCACATGATGGAAGATTGCAAAGCTCAAGTGATTCGAGATGTGGTTTGTAGAGGTGTGCCGCTGATCATTTGGGTACCAGTACAGAAACTCGTCCCTCATAGTCTTCAACAGAGCTTCAGAGATACGGGTTTCGTCGGCTACGTTCTCTGCTTTGCCCATGCCTAAACAGACGTAGTCAAAGAAATCGCCAGTCAACTGCTCTGGTTTCAGCCTATTGTCGGCGATATGGTGTGCAATAGTATAGAAGGCCATGTAGATTGTTGAGTCTGACAGAGATTCAATAATCCACTCCTTGTCGAAAGGTAGGAAAGTGCCGACTCCTCTCTTTCGAGCACATGGTCTCTGTGCCAGCCAGTCAAAAGTCGACTCGAACAGATTCCTGAATATGTCTGGGACTATCTTCATTTCGTTGAGTGCGACCCAGGCATCATCCTTCCAACCAGGGCTCTCATAGTCCAGGAACCACTGTCCAGCGAATACTCCGACTTGAACATCAGTTCCACACTTGCAGACTACTGGCCTCAAATCTGGTTCATAGAAGACATCCACACGGTTAATTGACCTCATCCACTCAATCACGTCTTCCTTGACGTCTTTGATTGCACGACCGGAGAACTGCCCACAGTTATCCTTCATCACACCCTCATAGAACTCAGCCTTGTAAATCTCCTGAGTGGCATCTTCCAGCTTTTCGGCCTCGTCCTGTCGCTTGATGTTTCGACTCTCGACAGCATCCTTTGCTGGGAACTCGCTGTAACCTTTCATCTCGATCATACTGATTATTCTAATAGAACGGACCTCATCGGCAGATATCCCAAATTGGTCCAAGCCAGAGGGGTCGTCCCAAAGGTCACGCAGGGCGATATAGTCGAAAGGAGCATGCCCAGGAACAGAATAGACTACTCCAGAAGCATTATCAGTGTCTACGAATTCTGCAGGTAGGATTAGGACCTCACGATCGTCATGGATTGTCATGAATCTCTTCCCGATGATCTTCGAGCCTGGGAAGGTTTCTAGGACCTCAATCTCCTTGGCCTGCAGTTTCAGTTTCTCAGCCGCTTGACGTGAGATGACCCATTTTTCATCTCCAACTTTGGCCCAAACGTATTCCGCAGTAGGATGTATCCACATGTTGGTGACGCCGAAAATGGTTTCCGGTCGAAGCGTGGCTGCAACCAAGAAGCCGTCCTCAAAGGGCCACTTGATGGCTGTGAACTCCTTTATCTTGGCGTTCTCCCCCTTCAGCAGGTCATCCTCACCAACAGGGTTCTCGTCATTAGGACAGTATAACAGAGGATAGTTCCCTTGCTTGAGGTAGCCTTTCTCCATGAACTTGTGATACTGCCATGTGATGAACTGATTGTAGGTAGCGTCACCGGTTGTGAAATGTCTTCGCCAATCTATGCTGTATCCTAGTGCCTCGAAATCTTCGTGGATGACCTTGGCGAAGAACGCCGCAGTTGCCCAAGCATCAGTGAACTTTGCGAGCTGTGCCTCGACTTCATCTTCAGTATCGAAATACAAACGCAAGTCCCGCTTGTATTTTTCAATGGCAACTGGGTCACCAGCCTTGATTCTGTCAACCATGCCTTGCACTGGCGTACCAGTCATGTGCGATGCCATGGGGAATAGTACGTTGTAGCCACGCATGCGTTTGTACCTAGCGAGTACGTCGCCAACCGTATAGGTTCGACCATGACCGACGTGAAGAGACCCGTTAACATATGGATATGGAACCGTCAAGAACCACTTTTTTCTCTTGGGGTCCGGATCGGCCTCAAACACTCGATCCTTCTTCCATCTTTTTTGCCACTTCTTCTCTATCTTGGCGAATTCACTCATCTGTGATAACCTCTTGAACCTAGGCAACTGGAGGAGCCGTGACCAGTATCCTCTATAAAGGACACGCAAAAGAAGACTATGCTAGCGGTCGAGAACGCAATCCATCCTGGCTCACTCTATGGATGTCACATATGGCTCCCTTATTAGAGCTTTGGCTCAGCCCAGTTGACCATACAACTCATAGCGCCGATTCACTTGACCTTCAAGGACTAACGCGAGATGGCAACCGCAAGAGATAGAGTAAAATCTCGTGCCCGCTGGCATTAGCGACGATGCAAACAGATTGGATGCGTGCGAAGACTTCTCAGTACATAGACATTCATGGAGAACTCTATCCATACGATAAGGTATTGTCCTTCTTCGAAACTGTCGAGAGTGAGTTTGATGTCTTGAGGTATTGTAGCGGAGCAAACGCAGCAGCAAGATGGATCTTCCAGGTCTACAATAGGGAGTTCATTCAGGAGCTTGCTGACCTAATCAACGAAGCCCTGGCAATTCTTGGCGACTCGAAGCCTGTTCTGGAGGTCATGGGCGGGGACGGAAGGCTGTCAGAGTTCCTCAAGGCCCAAGTGGGTTCTGAAATAATCTGCACAGACTCAAGACAGGGTGGATATGACATCGCCTATCCCAAATGGGTGTTACAGTTAAGTGCTCTTGAATCAGTTGAGAGGTTTCATCCGTCTCTGGTGATTATAAGTTGGGAGCCCTTTTTCTCAACTGCTGGTCAAAACATTGTAGACATGGGTATGCCAACAGTTTGGATTGGTGATAGGGAACATTGTGCAGTTCACTCAGAGATGTTCAGTAGTCCTCACATCAGGATGAACTCAGAGTTCGCCCTTGGAAGAAAGGACTCTTTCATTAGTGGAGAGTTCAAGACTGACATCTATCTTTTCAACTGGCCAGGCATGATAGATGGGCAGGGTGTATAAGCGGCCAGAGCCCCAGCGTGTTACACTACTTCATATTCGACACAGAGGAATAGTCCCATCACTCCTGAGAAGGTCTCCAAATGGTGAAACCGACGGTTGATGCCTTGGACATCGATCCAAAGACAGGGACCACACTGGGATTCTACACCTTTGGTCAGGAACGCCCAAACATCATGATTGTCTCTGGTATGAACGGCCTATCCGCGACCGATGTTTATGCCAACTATCTAACACTGAGGCATCTTCAGGATCTCGCTAGAATCAGCGGGTCAGTAACGCTACTCCCAGTTGCGGGCCCGCTCGCATTCAGACTTGGCACCAGAGTATCGCCATTAGACTCGAAGGACCTAGATAGTGTCTTTCCTGGTGATGAGCACGGCACGATAACCCAGAGGGTTGCTTGGGAGATATGGCGAAGAGTGTCTCAGGCGGACGCAGTCATTCATCTGAGAACGGGAACCCAAGCATGTATCAGTCACGTGGTGGCACTGCATCGCGAGTACATACACGTTAGGAATCTTGCTTCGCAGATTGCGTTACCAATCGTGGCCCAGAGCCTAGGGCAGAGAGGGGCACTCTCTACTGAGGCGGCCCATGAGGGTATTCCAATCGTCACCATAGAGGTAAGGGGTGATAGAAACAACACAGACACTCAGGCGGCGGTAGAGGTCAGAGAGGCAATCCTAAACTACCTCAGAATAAGGGACATGATTGAAGGAGAAAGCATAGAGGCATCAAGTGTCTTCACAGCAAGGATGCGACATGTCAATGCAGATGGCGAGGGCTTCTTCATTCCCAAAGTGCTACTAGGGGAAGAGATACGAAGCGGTGATGTCGTCGGTCAGATTCAGGACAAGTCTGACGTCACCTGTCCCTTCGACGGGACTGTTGTTTCGTGTAGTCGGATGTCATACGTGTTTGAAGGGGACTTGATTGCGAGAGTGGCAACGCCTCTTGTTGACATGCCGCTAGATACCGAAATGAGTTCAGAAACACCGCCTCCTCCAAGAAGGAAGTGGTAGTGGGCCGTTAGTGGATGGTGTCAAATCCTCCATGTGCCTATCGTTCGAGCCTATTGTCTCATATGACAAGAAGGATCCAGTATCTCTCTAGGACCAGGGTAAGATTGGCTCAGTGCCCTTGCCTTCTGAGGACCGGAACCATAAAGCCGGCCTTCTTGCGATATTCTAGATACTCTTGGCCATATTGCAGCAGAAGCTTTCTCTCCTCCAGCCAGGCGCCGACCAAGACATAACCGATTAGTGACAACGCGAACACGAGTACGTTTGTAAACGGATAGACTGCAGCCATGCCCAAGAGAAGCAAAATGGTGGCAAGATAGAGCGGATGACGAATTCGTGAGTATATTCCGTCCGTCACAAGCTGTGGTCTTCTGTCAGTGCGCATGTCAGCCACAGTACTAACGGAAATTGCCTGTGAGGCCTTTGTAGATACTATGAGTCCCAATGCAATCAAGATGACGCCAGGAAACAGAAGAACTGGTTGTACTGCTTCAGGGTTGGTCAAGAAATATAGCCACCCCCAGAAGTTCATGCTGAAGAAAGCCAAGGCAACGGTAAGGATGCTCGAACCATTGAATAGCCTAGCGTATCCGACCTTGCCCCATCGATCGATGATTCTCCCTTTGACTCTCAAAGCAGAGAGCCCGCTGTGTTGTAGTCCAAATAGAAGGACTGAGACGATAATCAATAGTTGCTCAACCAATGAATGTCCTCCTTATGCATTACAGAAATCTTATAAGATTTGGAGATGCCTATTAACAATAGTTAATTTACGTCTTAAAAGCATTGAGATGATTGACATGATCAAGAACCCATTTACGCCAATAGTCCTCAGCGAGGACATAAAGGCCAAAGTGAAAGAAGAAGATGAGAAGAAAGAAGTTGATGCCAAGAGATACTGGATTCGATACAAGATAGGAGAATCCAGTGACATTCGCTATGTCGATGGTGGAGAGGATGATATTGGCTCTGTGGAGGACAAGACAGTCTTCCTAGTTCCGTCAGTCCACAGAATGGAGGGCGATCCCTTCCATTATGATGCGTCAACAACAGAGAGAGTCAGTGGGAGGGACCGCATTGATGCCGGAATCCAACTACTGAATCGGCATCCAGCCTGCGATTCTCATGAGATTGTAGAAGTGACTTATGAGAGTCCAGGAGTAGAGTGCTGTGCCATGACCAAGGAAGAAGCAGACAAACAGAAAGTGCCGATACAATACATTGCCGGATACCTTCTGGGCCGCTCGGATGGGCTGGTAAAGGTTGCTCTCTCAAAGACGGTCGTTGATGAATCCGACTACACCTACTTCGACAACATACGCATCATTCCCGAAGCTGTGATTAAGGAACTGAATTGTCTAGAGTGAGCAGATGGTATCTGATTCACATCAGCAATGGTCAATAAGACACGGCGGGCGTCCATAGTATCTCCCTATCTGTCCGACCCCACACGGTCAGGTATCTATTCGTTATCGACGTCCGCCAACCATCTGAAATCCCGTCCTAGTCAATTGAACTAAGGCGGAGTACACAATTTCACCGATGCTTAAACTTATATTGGGATATAACAGCGCTTCGGGACACATTCCTCTCGGAGTGTAGTTTTGCACCACCGTGTTGCGCCCACTATTCGTGAGGCCAAATCCGAGAGACAATCTGCAAGGTGAACATTAATGGCGAAACCAGTCCGCTCGATGACCGGCCGTGACAGGGGCACAAACGTATGTGCAATATGTGGTGGCAATGACTTCTATCAGGACCTTGCTAGAGGAGAGAGTGTATGCACAACGTGTGGTTGTGTAATCAATGAGAGACATATCGATTCGGGCCCAGAATGGAGAGCATTCACTTCTGAGGAAAGAAATGCTAGGGCACGAACTGGCTCCCCGATGACCCTCACCATGGCTGACAAAGGGCTCGCAACAACAATAGGCTGGAGTGACAGAGATGCCAACGGCAGAGCAATCGCTGCAAGTTCACGCGCCGCAATCTACCGGATGCGTAAGTGGCAGATTAGAACTCTTGTTCACAGCTCTCAGCACAGAAACCTGAGTATTGCAATGAGTGAGATGGATAGGCTCACATCCCAGCTGGGAGTGCCAAATGAAACCAAGGAAACAGCAGCCCTTGTCTATAGGAAGGCCCTTGCAAAACGCCTTGTCAGAGGGCGCAGCATCGAAGGAATGGAGGCCGCGACCATCTATTTGTCTTGTAGAATCCACAAGATACCCAGGCAGCTTGATGAGATAGTCGCCGAGGCTAGAGTTAACAGGAAGGAACTAGGTCAGTGTGTGAGGCTCATTCTACGACACGTTGACGTCAAGGTTCCAATTCCTTCGGCAAACGACCTTATGCCGAGAATATCCTCAGATCTGGGACTCGACGGTCAGACTGTCCAGACAGCAATGAGTATCATCAACGATGCTAGGAGAGAGGGGATAACGGCTGGCAAAGACCCCGGTGGTCTTGCAGCAGCAGCACTCTACATTGCTGGCATAATCACAAGCGACAGGCGGACACAGAGAGAGATTGCTGAGGCCTCAAACGTGACTGAGGTCACTGTGAGGAACAGATACAAGGACCTGGCCAATAGCCTGGAGATTACAATCAAACCGTAGTAGTGGGAGTGACCCACTGCTGCGTTTCACTTCTTTTCAGCAGATTCTTTTGTGGGATGACCATACCTCTCCTGACAGCTAATGGACCAATTCTTGCTAGCCTTATGTGGAATACCCGCCTCGGGCAAGTCGGCACTGGCTTCTGTCATTGTTGCGCGGTTGACGAAAGAAACGGACGTAGTGATTGTCAGCACAGATGACTGGCGCGACGACAAGTACTACGCGGAATTCAGCCCTGATAACGAGAAGAGAGTTAGACGGGCAGCGCTCGAGAAGACAGAGAAAGCGATTGGAGAAGGAAAATCCGTCATCCACGATGACACAAACTACTATACAAGCATGCGTCACGAACTCTATGAAATAACGGTGCGAAGAGGATGTAGCTTTGCCACTGTTCACATTTCGACACCAGTGGATGATGCGCTCTCTAGGAACACAGAGAGAGGCTCCAACATTCCTGAAGAAGTCATCCTGAGAATCAATGAGAAACTCGACGTTCCGGGCGACAGATACGCTTGGGACAGTCCGATAGCGACTGTAGACCTTGGGGCTCACACACTTGATGATGCAGCAGACGAGATTGTTGAGAGGTTGAAGACGCTGGAGCCAAGTTCAGAGATCCAAGAAACTCAAGATAGTGGTGCCCGGAGTAGACTGGTGGACGTTATCACAAGGCAGGTCGTGGCACGCTTTCTGCAGGAGAATCCCACTTACAGAAACGACCCGAGAGTCACGAAAGCAAGACGAGAGGCATTGGCAAGATCCAAGGCCGAAGGGCTCACACCTCACGAAACAGAACAGTCACTGGTGGAAGACTTGGGAGCTCTAGTGGAGGACGAGCGATAGAGAGTGCAGCAAGAAGAATGGCGGCCTCCTAAGAGAATCGAACTCTAATCGCTTGCACGATCATGGGTTTGAAGCCCACGGAGCCGGACCACCGACCCAGTAGGAGGCCACAGACTCCTCATATCAGATCAGGACTTAAGCTTGAGGGTCGAGCGTCTAGAGATATCTGGCTATGACCTCTTGTGTTTCCTTCTTCCACTCTATGCTCTTCTTCGCCAACTCGGTGGCGATATTGCCAGGAAGAGGCTCCTCACGGGGCATGGATTCAATCCGACTTAGCCAACCCGAGGTCGTAAGCGGAAGTGACATCATGTCCTCCCCCTCGATGGCCTTGATCATCATCTCCCTTCCATGAGCCAGCTGGAAATAGACCGCACCCAAGGATGCCTTATTAAGTATCTCGAACACAAGACGGTCCCAACAGGTCTTTGCGACTAGTGCACGTCTGAGTTTTCCCTTGATATCGTCAGGCAAGGCCTGATACTTCTTTAGAGAGTTTCCTGTAGACGTAGTTATCTCATCAATGTATTTCTCAAGTGCCGCGGGGTCTTCGCCCAAGGCGGTGACTTCAACCATCTTCTGGGCCTCCTCAACCGAGACGCTTACGTCAACCTTGTTGCCATCAATCTTGGTCGAAAATACAGCCTTCCCCTCAAAGATCTGACTCTCAGCTTCGCTGTATTCGTTCAGAAGGACGCCGGGCCGGGAAGCAACGGCGTACCAAACGAGTCTAAACACAACTGCAGACTCAGGGATGTCGTAACCGAGGGTCTTTTTGATCTCAGTTCTGTCACCAATCTCTGCCAAGGTTTTAGCCCTCCCTACTGGCCAACCGTGAATTAGCTACTGACCTCCTTATAGAGTTTGGCAGTAGCTGTTTCCACGTCTTTTCTTGACGCTCCAATGGCCGCGTTCATTACTATGTAGTCGTGCGGATAGTTGTCGATGCAGGAACCAAATGCTCCTCTTTCCACCACACGGGGTCCTGTGACCCGCCGGCAATACAATCTGGCTCCTACCTCCTTTGCGGATAGGCCATCTAGAGTCATCGCACAGGCGATTGCATTATCTACGGAAAGAACACGTTGCTTGACTGATTCGGCTATTTCTTCCATCTTGTTCTCCAAGAACTCCCTGTTTTCTCTCTGCTCTTCTCTCAGCTTTTCATATCCCTCTTGACCAATGGCTAGCATGGCGGCGAGTGTCTGGACCACTGGCGCGGCCGTTGCCCTGCCGGCGTAGGTTTCTGCAATCCATTCCTTGGTTTCGGATTCAGGAGTCACGACAATCGATGCGCCAACTGGTGAAAGGAAGTTCTTGTCGCTGCTCTGTACAATTGCATCAACTCTACCAGCATCTATTGCGGAACGGATGGAGGACATTATGGCTTCTGATTGAACTCCATACGCGTTATTGATTATCAGAGGAATTGCGCTGTCGCTGCAAAGTCTGGAGATCTCTTTCAAGGGATCAGACAACCGGGGCGGAAAGAAGGTTGTTGTCGCCAATACTGCATACGATTCATTCTTCGATATACATCGTTCTAGCTCAGAGATGTCTGCTTGGACAGCATCACCCTCTAGAATCGTAGGTACTTGTACATGTTCAAGCCCGGCTAGTGCTATTGCACGAATGGGAGAAGCATGGTCAAGTCTCGGATACAGCACTCCTCGGACGCCCATTTCTCTCCGCAGGGCGCCCAGGACTAGGGCAATGCTCATTCCAGTCGCTAAGGGCAGCACAACGCCGTTTCGGACATTGCTCAGCCCCAGCTTCCTGATGGCGTCAACTGCCACTTGGTCCGCCACCTGCTGCATCAGTGACGTCCCGGGGGCCTTGGGCTGAGGGGCAGCAACATGGCCACTGCGACCGATTCCATGATTGAAACCGAAAGCCATCCGTTCGACAAAAGGGGATGCCACCCGTCCTTCTCGTTCCCCGACTCGTGCCGATTCTGGATCCTTATCTGTGTCCATTGAGGACAAGAGTCTGAACAGAGTCTCCAACTGCAAGTCTGAGAAAGGCATCTTGGGGAATCTTCTGCGGTTCAGCAGGTCCCTAAGAGGAGCCAACAGTGCCTCAATAGTCACCCGTCCTCTCTCTGCCATGTTCGTTGGAATGATATCAAGCAGTCGATCTTCTATATCCAAAGCTGAGTTCCTCCTCAACGAGTTTTTCGTAAATCACTTTGTCTGACTCCTTCACTGGGGCCTGGAAGACGCCGATTAGCACACCTCGAGTACCAAAGGGCCGCATAAGGGTTCCCCTGATGCCACTTGTAGTCTGTACAGGGGAACCTACAAACAACTCAGCGCGATCCTTGCTTGAGGCAATTCCTTCGACTAGTACATCGTCAGTACGCACTCTGCCTATTCTTCCCATGCGAACTCTGCGTCTGTTCAACACAATCTTCGCTGGAGTTTCAATGACCTCCCCCGACCCAACTATCCTCATATGAGTAGGCGGCAGGTCGGTCCTCATTAAGATCACCTTCTGGCCTTCCTCAACTGCGATTTGGTTCTGGAATAGCAGGGCTGCCATGAATCCCGTTTCCTTTGCCTCATCCATGATGACCCTCCTATCTTCAGTGAAGGGCACAATTTCGGCGGTCACGTTCGGCATCCCCACCATTGTGCTTACAACCATCCTGTCCGTTATTCTCCCCTTGTACAATCGGTTTCTTTCCAGTTGGACTAGGACTCCTTTCCGGCTGACGAGAGCCCCTTGTTCAGACAAATAGTCACCGCGACTTATCTCGCTGTATTTCATGTCAGGAATGTTGACACCCACTCGGTCTCCAGCCTTCGCCTCAGGTAGGTTTTCCCCGAATGTCTGGATCGTTCTTACTCTCGCTTCTGCATCCTGTGGCATCAGCCTCACTGTGTCCCCAGCGCGCAGAATCCCTCGTTGGATTGTGCCTGTGACCACTGTACCATGGCCCTTCACTGGAAATGCATGGTCAATAGGCATAAGAAATGAGCCATCGGTCAATCTCTTCTTCGGCCTAATCTTCTGGTTGAGGACCTCCTTCAGCTGGTCAATACCCTCTCCATTCTTGGCTGAGACTGCGACATATGCTGTGTCTTTGAACGCCGCCTCTTGAAGGACGGTACGTACCTTTTCTTGGACTGCCTTTAGGGCCTTGGGTTCAACTAAATCACTCTTGGTTATCGCCACCACAATCGTATCAATCCCCAAGGACCGCAGCACGACAATGTGCTCTCCCGTCTGAATCTTGGGACCCTCGTCTGCGGCCACAACAAGAATCGCTGCATCGATTATGTTTGCTCCTGCAACGACACTCCTAATCAAGTCTGCATGTCCCGGGGCATCTACCAGTGTCACACGCATTTTCCCAAGAGTGAACATCGTGAAGCCAAGGTCGATGGTTATTCCTCTCTCCTTAGCTTGCGGATGCTTGTCAAGGCCTGCAGTGGAAACTTTCTCACTCAATGCGCGGGCCAGCTCGGTCTTGCCATGATCAATGTGACCCACAAGGCCGACATGAACTGGAACGAGTTGCGTCATCATCCAACAGTCTTGGTCTTGCTCAGAACACCAGCTTAAACCCTTCGCTATCGAGCTTGTTACGCTCCAACACTACGATTAGCGGGCTGTTTATTGGGCAGATTGCTGAGATGAATCTCATGGTTTCAAGGTCTCTAGAGAAGATGCTTCTAGTTGCAATTGGTCTCTCAACTGCCGTGCTGATAGGTGTTCCAGTTCTCATGTACGCAATGGACACACTTGGAACTGCGTCTCAATTAGAGAGAGCAAGTCTATTCGCTGACAGAGTACATAACGTCACTGGAAGCGTGAACGACGGGCTAGCAAACAACATCGCGATCGAGATCCACGTGCCCGACGGCATAGTCATTGCCTCTGTTGGGACAACTCTCACGATTATGTTTGAGATGGAAGGCTTGGAAACCAGAACATGGAGTGTGGCCTATGATCACTCGATAGTCCTTGTTGGACCATCGGATTCTGGACCCTACATAATGCATGTTCAACTCGATTCCGGCACTATCGAGATTGCCTTTTCCTCCGTCATCTGAGGCTAAAGGTCGGTTTCATTTCAGCACAAGCTTTTTAATGACGGCTCAGGTCTTCGCCGTCGATACCTCCTTGGTTGAGGTCTGAATGTAATGGCTAAGGATTCTGAATCGTCTGAAGACATGGATGTTGAAGAGGACGAGTTGGACTTAGAAGAGGTTTCAGATGACGAGGACAGTGAAATCCACCATGAACCAGAGACCCCAAGAAGACTGAGTCTAGAGAATCCAATCGGCATCATCTTCAATATTCGGATGCTAAGACGAGTTGTCCAGCTGCTGTTCCTCCTAGGAATCAACGCATACATTCTCGCTACGTGGTTTGGGGGTGAGCAAATTCTAGCATTCTGGGAGGGCTTTCGCGACATCTTGCCGAGCTTGCCCATCATCGCCCCCCTGGAAGCACCAGGAGCTGTTCTTGCTGGCACCTTCGACACTCTTCAGCGAGAATTCTCCGGAGGCATATTCCCGTTCTTCACACTCGGAGCGATGATCATAATCCTCACGATTCTCGGCAGATCAGCCTGCGGGTGGGTGTGTCCAATTGGGACAATCCAAGACTTCGCTACACTTCCAAAAAGAACCAAAGTGCGTCCGTCTCCTAATACTGAGGATGAGCTTCGGCGCGTTAAGACGTACATCTTCGTAATCGTAATGGGGCTGGCCGTATGGGTTGGAATAAGCGGGCTCTTCGGAACTGCTGATGATCTTGTGAACATACTTGGACCATTCGCCACAGCGGCATTTGATCCTTTCAATCCCGCCTTCATTATCTTCTACGAGGCTACCACACAGCTTTGGCCCTACTCGTTGGAAACTATATGGTTCATCACACAGTGGGGATTCTTCATAGCACAGATTGCGTTCGTGATTTTGATTGTGGGTATCGGAATCTGGGTGCCCAGATGGTTCTGTAGATGGTTGTGCCCTGCAGGATGGCTCTATGGTGCGTTCTCCAGAGAGGCTATCGTTGGCATAGGAAGGAATCCTGCAAGATGTACACCGGACACCTGCAACGTGTGTGAAGTTGTGTGTCCCATGAACATCAGAATTCGCCGCTACCCCTATAAGGCGTTGCGTTCGCCGGAGTGCATCCTCTGTCTAGAGTGCAAAAGCCATTGTCCAAATGGGGCAATCGTACTACGGTTTTCGTGATTGATCCCTGGTCCGCTTCACGGTGACCCTCTCGAAACTATCCTGTACACTGGCAAAGAGATCCATGAGTTTCAGACCAAACCCGGTTATTCTTGCGCCCCCACCACCCTCAGTGCCACCCTTGTAGGTTTCTAGGAGCTTGACTCCGGTTTTCTGTTCAATCTTCCTCACGACACCCCAGGCATATCGATATGACATTCCTAACGCCTTCGCGCCCTCTGTAATTGTGCCGTTCTCTTTGATGCTCCTCAGAATTGCGAAAGCACCAGGTCCAAATACGTAGTCGCCATCATGCTCTAACCACAACTTCCAGTTAGGCTTCAGCTTTGAGAATGCGTCATCTTCAGCTGTCATCGGTGAACACTTCCAGTGGCCCACTGGATAAGGGTGGATTACTACTCATATGACAGTTGCTAATGGCCCCAACGGAGTCGCTCTGGCTTCGTGTCTTTCTTGAATTCCTTCTTAACAAGTTTCCAATGGTCAGAGCAGAGATAGACTTTCATTGAACGAGCGTCCTTTACCTGCAGACCTGTATTCGCGATGCTCTTGGTTATGCGTACTGTCGGGAAAGACCGCTTGGAATCGTTTTGACACCCAACAATGCTGCAGGTCTTCTTTGCTGACGACAACTTCCTCACTTCATCGATGAGCGTACACGTGTACATTATAACATTGACGGACCAGCAGAGCTCTAGACATCACCTTTCGGAGTCAATAGTGGGCCTTCTGAGTAGTCAAACATGACCCGTTCTTCTGCGGACAATCTAAGCCTAAGTGACATCGTATTGTCCACCTCACCTACTTGGACCGCTGTAAGCCCGCACTCGCGCGCCACCTTCTCTACCAAGGGCACTTTCTCTGGATTCACTGCTACAAGGAATCCCAATGATACGTACATGCGAACCCAATCTTCGAGTATTATAGAGTTGGGACGAGCTGAGTCTACTGCATCAAGGTCGAGAAATCCTCCCTTCCCTGAGTATTCCAGTAGCATTCCGGCTGTGCCCACGAGTCCTGCAACTGAAACATCCTTGGCGGCGGTCACAAGATGCTTTTGAGCTAGTTTGATCATCACAGAGAGCCGTTCCACGACCTCGTTCGCAGATCGCTCAGTGACCGAGTCCCAACCTAACTTGTAACTGCCTCCGCGACGTCCTCGACTGTCGAAGAGCAGAATCAACACATCGTTGTCGCAAGCCCCACCGGCCGTCAGCATATTCTCTTTCTTGACCGTCCCTGTTGCAGATCCAACAACATAGGTAGACGTGGACTGGGGATTCGTGTGGCCTCTAACTATGGGGACTCGAAAAGTATGAGACCCATCAATCAAACCCTCTAGAATCTGCTCGCCGATAGCGGAGTCATAGTATGAGATTGCCACAGCGAAGGAAGTAGGAGTGCCCCCTGCTGCATAGATGTCCATAACGGTTGCCAATACTGCATTGAAGCCGGCGGCTCGCGGATGGTTGAGGCATAGTTCCTCAACAATTGCGTCAGTCGTGAGTAGAACAATCTCATCGCTTGTTGTCAGAATTGCGGCCGAATCTTCACCAAGTCCGTGTTCTTGATTGCCATTGTAAGACGTTGCACGAAGACGTCCGATAATAGAAGGAAGAACGTACTTGCGGGAGATTCCCTCGAACTCGTGTAGGAGGGCAACAATCTCCTCTAAACGTGTCAAACAGAACAACTCTTGGGAGAATCAGTGAGCTACGGTGGACCGAGGAAGCCTATCGCGAAAGCAGCCTGTCCGAGTATGATACCAATCCCTAACATAGAAAGCCCTATCATGAGGTAAATCAGGGCCCTCATTTCTGAGCGAACTTCCTCTAGCACTTTGGTTCACCTTGGCTTGCTGCGATGACTTGCGTGTTGCTTATAGAGGTTGCGGGACAAGTCCTATATGCGCCCGTTTCTATCGAAGGCTCTCTTCCCCCCTAGATGCCTGGAGTATGTAGACGGGACTTCTTCCAATCTATCCCCAGTATAGTCAAAATCGTCATTTAAGGGGGCTCGCACAGTCTGAAGCCCCTTGCATTTGCCAGCATCCGTCATCTTCCGTATGGCGCAGACTCCGAATTTGCACCAGGCTCCATCGCACTCATCGTCAGTTTCTGTGCACATTATCGTCTTCTTCGAGTCTGTACGCCGAATCCTGAGTGCGCTGGGCTGGCGACTGCATTTGAATTCTCTACAAGTTAGTGTGCATTCAGTGAGACCCTTGGACATAACAACTCACTCCAAACACAACTCATTGTTCATTTCTTCTTCTTGGCTTCAACGAGAGCCTCATCCAGAATTGCCCTGCCAATCTCGAGAATCTTCAAGGACCGTTCCACTCCGGCTCTTTCTGTTTCATACTTGCCTGATGAAACGTCTCCGATCCTATGTCGAGCTTCGAGTCGACTACTGTTTCGTTGCAGAGTTTGGCTTGTCTTGTTCATGCTCTTCAACCAGTTCTCTGCGTCCTTTATGGAACTCTTGAGATTCTTCTTTGTAGTCTTGATTGCGTCGGCAATCTTCTTTTTCTGCTCCTTGTAGACAGACTTGTCTAGAGTCCCTTGCATTTCTTCTAGCTTGGAACGTTTCTCCTCTAGCACATCAAGTGTCTTGACTGCCCTCTCCAGACGAAGATCCCCTCTGAAATCAGAGAGCTCATCACGCCTTGTCTTGGTCTTGTCAAAGGCAGCTCTCAGGTCTTCCGCCCGTGCGGTTATGACGGCCTTGTCAGCATGTTTCAGTTTGAGAGCCTGACGCGTAGCTTGAATCTGATCCAGCAAGGTGTCTAGTTCCTTTCGAATGACCCTTAGTTCAGCTCTGGACATCAATGTCACAAACTCTCGTTGGTCCATTCCGTCAACGGTCATGCCAAATGGAACTGCCACTGTTGGTGTATCTGTAACGGAAGATTCCAGATCTACAGGCGCCCCAAAGGCCTCAAGGTCCAAGGTAGCTTCTTCAGTGACTGCCAAGGGTTTCCCGCAAGACTTGCAGAAACTCCCCTCAGGAACCTCCATACCACATGAGGGACAAGTCACAAGTTCCTCAGACATCGGATTACTCCGCCCCGTGCAGAGTCTAGTTTTGCATTTTGCAGAGTGGGTTGCAACTTTCATGCTTAGATTGTCACTACGTCAGTGTACCAAGACGTGCTGTGACTTCATCTAGCTTCGCCTTGGTTGAAACTATGCTCTCAGCGCCGTAATCGGGAAGGACCTTCAGTTCTTCCACAAGAAGCGCAATTGCTTTCGCAGGTTCAACCTCCTTCGTGTCGATAGAACCATCAGGGAAGGTGAGTGATGCCTCAACCCACTTCTCTTTGGATTCGTCAGTTGGATATAGAATGTATATGTAGTCGTCATTGCTGCAGATGAAGGAAGGAGTATGCTCCCAAGCTTCCGCCAACAATGACCCGAAGGTCTTTGCGTTCTCAGCTTTGTCTGCCATTCAGAAATCACCCTTCTGGGCTGGATGAGTTTGGGAAACGCTTGGTCTGAGTCCTTATTTGTTTTGCTCCGGTATGACACCTACGGACGATGCCAAACGAAACTGTAGTATGCAATCTGGCCGTTTTCCTTGATGGTCGCGACAATGAACCGCTTACGAACGCTGGTTGCGAGCCTCCCAGCCCTAACAATATCTAGGGGGACAACAC
Organism: Candidatus Thorarchaeota archaeon; assembly: GCA_016840795.1. Classification (GTDB taxonomy): domain Archaea; phylum Asgardarchaeota; class Thorarchaeia; order Thorarchaeales; family Thorarchaeaceae; genus SMTZ1-83. The sequence goes on from JAEORS010000001.1 coordinate 25,909, forward strand.
CTTTTCTCTGCGGTATCACATGCACCAGTAGTGGAGCATGATCTTTTCCTGGTCCGTGTTCGTAAACCGCAAAGTCAGTTCCAAACTTGAGACCGGGCCTCACGACATACCCTCGCTCACGCAACTGACTATAGACCAAGAATCGTTCCTTGAAGTCTTCGACCTTCTTTGCGCCAAGCTCCAAGAGATCATCATGCGTTAGAGTTCGTTGTTCTTGCCTGCTGTGTAACTCTAGTCGGCCGGCCTTGGTGAGGTAGGTACACTCAATCAACGAGAGTTCTAGCGGCTTGTCAAACACAGCAGACTTGGGCTTTCTAATCCCGAGAGGTTGTCCGAAATAGCCGTCTCCGTAGAGCCGCATGCCATGTTCAGGGTTCCAGACTACGCCTCGGTCCCCAACCAATTCCGCCTTGGCAATATCCTCATATGGACTTGACAATGCCTCCACCGGCCGTATCATGTGTTGAGTGTTAGAGAGAGACCTCTGATTGTGTTGGCTGCGTCTTCGCTGAAGTTAGATATCTCTTCCATCATGTTGATGAAATCACGGAAACGAAGGACCACTGCAAGATCGACCTCAAGTGAGTAGAGATGAGATACGATATCTCTCTGAAGGATGTCTATTTGCTTCTCAAGCCTACATATCTCATCAGCTTTCTTGATGGACTCCTCGATATTGATGTGAAGGAATCTTACGGCTTCTCTCTGATGTGTGATCTGGTCAATGAATAGCCCGATGAACTTGGCAATCATCGATTTCAGGTCACCCGTTGGATTCCAGGACCCCGCAACCGCCGCAAGATGGTAGCATGCAATCTCCGCCCCGTCGATGAGTTTGTCATTGTAATTGACCAATCGTAGCAGGTCCTCACGCTGCATCAGTGTATTGACCTTGGAGAGCTCATTGAGAATGGCTAGCTTAATCGAGTCCCCCTTCTCTTCTAGCTCGGTGATCTTCTCGAGTTGTTTGGAGTCTACCTTCCTCCCCTCCTCGAGCCAGTCAACGATTGCACTCTTCACAATCTTGTTTGCCGATAGCGCAACTCGGAAGTGTTCCTCAAGCATCTGAGTGATTTGTGCCAGTTCAGAACTGATGTATCTGTTGTTGTCGAGGACCATGTGTTCTCATCTCTGCGTGAATAGTCAGTCGGGCTCAGAGCTACCCTTTTAATTCTTTAGTACCGAGCGTGGCCTAAGTGGATGATACTCATGGAACCTTGGCAGATCATAGTGGCAGTGATTCAAGGACTTGTAGAATGGTTGCCGATAAGTAGTGAAGGCCAGGTTGTTCTTTTCGTTTACAATTTCGGCCAGGTTCCGTCTGACGAACTGTTGTCACTAGTAGTGTGGTTGCATCTCGGGACTACGCTCTCAGTATTGGTTCGATATCCAAGAACAGTTCTCGATGTCCTAACGATGAAGGATAGGCGACTCTTGAGACTACTAGTGATTGGAACGATTGGCACGGCCGTGACAGCGATTCCACTCTATGTCTTCTTGAAGGACGGTCTTGCCACGATCCATGGCGAGATGATGAATATGGTTGTCGGGATTCTACTTCTCGCAACCGCGCTTTTTCTATATATCCCCACACGCAGAACGCAGAGTGAGATGTCCAATCACACTCCAAACGACGTTGGAGACGAAGAGGCAATCAGTACTGGACTCGTTCAGGGTCTTGCCGTGCTTCCGGGACTAAGCAGATCCGGCGTCACAGTTTCGGCACTCCTTATGCAGAGAGTTGACAAGGAGTCCGCCTTGAGATTCAGTTTTCTTATGAGCGTCCCAGCGGTCATAGGCATACTTGCAGTTGAAGTGCTCTTTGGAAATGCAGTGCCATCATCGATTGGTGTACTAGACTTGGCGATGATGGAGCTCATCGTGTTCATCGTGGGCTTGGCATCAATGGAGTCTCTTCTTAGACTGGCACGCACAATCAGCTTCTGGAAACTATGTCTAGTCCTAGCCTTGGTCGCTATTGTGTTCGGCCTTCCGGCATTACTCTGACCGTTTCTGAAACATAATTGCAATGGGCGCATTCGCCTTGCGCCATTCTGCCAGCTTGCCCTTGTAGTCCAGTGGAACAGGATGTCGTCCATGATTGCCTATAATCATGAAAAGCGTTCCAAGTCTTGCCTGTTTGAGTAGTACCTTGACCCAATTGTCGGTCCTTCGGACAATCTTCTCCAAAAGCGTCTTTGGAGGAGTCCTGTGGCCATACTGAGCATACAGACTCTCGAAGTCCAGAAAGTGAAGAAATAGCAACTCATTCTTGAAGATGTGCTTCGTCGACTCAACGTAGGTCTGCATATCATCTCGCTTATGTACGGTGAAGCCCGGATCCAATCCGAGTTCCTCCATGTCATCTTCTCTGCAGATTGCCTTCACCGTCTTACCATAGTTTCGTATGTATTGAATGAGGTGAAAATACTCGCTTCGACCAGTGAGAAGCGTCTTCAAAAGAGGCATAGCGTAAGGGTCATCGGTTTCGATAAGCGCCAAGGCCTCCATATTCTTGATCAGAGCCTCCGGTTGGTATACTACGGCCTCGAAGAGACCGAAGTTGTCAATGATTATGAGCACTACTCCAGTCGGATTGAACTTCTCAAGCAGCTCTTGGTTTGGTGGAGGCATGCCATCAGGAACCTCCATACCCATAAGCTTGATGATTGTGGAGGGGAATTCCCATGCTGTTGTTCTCACTTGGGGAAACGACATGCAGCTGTCCTCGTAAGTATTACTCTCTCAAGGAACTTCTCGACAATATAGTTGTTATCCTGCGATAGGTTTCTGTACGTCTGCTGACTGAAACCGCACAGTTGGTGCGAGGGAAGCATTAATACAGCCACACGAGGCCAGTGCGGCAGAGGTCACATAATGACTATCAAAGACATAGTCTTCAATGAAAACATCAAGTTCATCCTCTCAGGAGGGAAGGGTGGCGTTGGCAAGACGAGCTGTGCAGGAGCAATGGCCGTTCTATCAGCGCGGCAGGGTTTCAGGACCCTCGTTCTGTCAACCGACCCAGCTCATAGCCTTAGTGACAGCTTCGACCAGGACGTTTCAGGCGGCGAAATCGTGGCCATCAAGGGATTTGATAATCTCTGGGGTATGGAAATAGACACTGAAAAGGGTATGAAAGAGTTCGAGAACACCATTGGGTCAGGAGCTGCAGGACCTGAAATGGAAATGGCCTCACAGCTGATGGGAGACATCAGTACGATGTCCCCGCCGGGTTCGGATGAAGCGATGGCGTTTGGCAAAATGCTGGAGTTTCTCGAAGACAGCTCCTACGATCGAGTAATCTTCGATACAGCACCAACTGGGCATACGCTGAAGTTGCTAGAGCTACCTGATCTTCTGGATAGCTGGCTGGGGAGGATTCTCACACTGAGGCAACGGTTGGGCTCTATGATTGCAGGGATGAGAGCCATGTTTGGTGGAGGGGAGCGCGAGGACACGTCATGGGAGATGTTGCAGAACACCAAGGAGAAGATCCGGGCGGCAAGATTGGAACTCTCTGATGCAGAGAAGACTCAATTCGTCGTGGTCATGATACCAGAAGCTATGGCTGTTTTTGAAACTCAGCGCCTACTAGCGAGTCTGAACGTCTGGAAGATCCCCGCATCCAACATCATAGTGAATCAACTTGTTCCAGGGAATCCTGATTGTGTGTTCTGCTCAAAGCGCCGTGAGATGCAACAGACGAATCTTGCGGATATCAGAGAGCTATATTCGGACCTTGACCTTACGGAGGTTCCGCTCTTCGATAGTGAGATTAGGGGTATAGAGGGTCTGGAAGACTTAGGTAGGATTCTGATAGGAGAGAACGTGCAATGAGATATGGGTGGAAACGGAAGATCATAACGCTGTTTTTCATATTTCTCTTCCTGGCCTCAATGCTGACTGCTGTGATCTTGATGTACAGACCATGACTTGCAGTCATGGCTTTGGAGAATCAGGTTCCTTTGACTCGCTTCACAACTGGCGGGCGAATCTTGTACAGTATTCGGCCTCCACAATAGGGGCATTTAACTCCTGGCAGAGTCCTGAGGCCCTCTGGTGTGACTTCTTTGTGGCAACTATGACAAATGTAGACCATAAGATATCGCCTCTTAAGACTCGGTCAAAGGCGGCAAACCTCGGTGCATCTCTCGGTAGGATTGAGCTTATGAAGCTTTTCTTGTGGTGGTGCACAAAGCCTACTCTTCGTCTGTTTCGGGCTGCACCGTGCCTTCTACCAGACCACTACTTAGCACTTTCTTGATTTGAATGGGAAGCAGAGCCCCCGAAGAGAACCCACCCCTAACCGCAATGAGTGGCCCCTCTTCTAGGGGATAGAACATCGTGTAGCCGTGCCGCTCCCATGAGGGCTCAGCGGCGATTCCGAGCAAGGTCTTTCCTAGGTACTCCTTTTTCTTGGCTCTGTTTATCTTGGATGCTTCCTGCTTCAGTTCTTTGTATAACGGATTCTTGGGTGAGGGCTCGTGAAAGTCTGAGAAGGCAGACCCAGGGAGTGCTCTGAATCCGTACAGGATTATGCGTTCCGCTCCAGCTTCAGCAACTTGGTTCATGAATCTAATCGACTCTTTTATCGTTTCGGGGGTTTCACCTGGCAAGCCATAGATCAAGTAGACAAACGGAGCCATACTGTGATTCACAGCAATCTTTACGGCTCTGAGAACGTCGCCCTTACTTCCACACTTCCCGATGCACCGGAGGTGGTCGTCTGACCCGGTTTCAACACCTATGTTCGGAGATATTCCCCTCATCGATTTTGAGAGTGCCAATGCAACTTCATCAGTGAATAGGCAAGCCTTGACGTTCTCAATAGAGATTCTGGCCAGGCCATCGATTATCGGCGGCAATGACGAGAGTCGTTCAAGAAGGTCGGAGATGGCATCTATGTTAGCTTCAGGTTCACAGGGGTGAGTCAACGGTTCCGACCCTCGATAGTAGTCTAGGAAATCTGGAGCTTCTAGCACGATCTTATGCACTCCTAGGTCTAGAAGAATCTCGATTTCATCAAATATGGATTCAGGAGTCCGACTTCGGGGAGGGCCCCAAGTATGGGGCACACTGCAGAAACCACAGCCGGCAGGTATGTTCTCTGGACAGTCTAGTCTATCATCAGGGCGTTCAGACTCGCAATTACCACATTCAGAGCACTCACGTCCATCAGGCAATTGGAGGGTGGTTCTCCTGAAGTTCGAACAACCTCGTACCGCTTCTACGTAGACTCTGGCTGCTTGGTAGGCTCCATAGTCCACGATCCTTGTAGTTGAGGGTACGTAGACCTCTGAGATCTCAATGGCCGTCAAGAGTGAACGGGGGGCATTAACAATAGGCTTCTTATTGTCAAGAAAAGCTACGCCTCGGAACTGAGAGCAGTCAATACTCTCATCCAAGTAGCCGGCCACAAGAAGACTGTTCAAGGTGCCCTCCCCCTCACCTGTCACAAGCAGATCTGGTTTTAGCTCTCTCAGGACATTGATTGGATCAGAGCTAATTGGACCTCCGAGGATGACTCTACCTGAGGCGTTCGTGTGTCGCCATTTCTTGATAATCGATTGAGTAACAGGAGAGTCCATGGTCATTGCGCTTAACGCAATATGATCATAGCCACGCAGCCGTCGTGGAGTAGCCAGAACCTCCTCAGCCCGAACTATTCTGCAAGATACATCGTGCATCTGCAAGACACCAGCGACCGCGCGGGGGCCGCAGCCAATCGAATCACGGGAGCTGGTACGGCGACCTCTTCCTGCACTCAGAGCATCAACTATTAGGATTCTGGGGACCATTCTGAATCACAGTCTGTGGTTTCGACTTCTTTACTCTTGCTCAAAGAGGGCTTCCGTATTACCCTTGGGATTACCCTTCAGAGAACTTATATGCGTGACTGGCCCCAAGGTGCAAAAACCAACATCAGGAGTAAAAGACTGCGTGAGCGATGACGAAGGTGGGATCTGTCCCACGTGTGGCCTTCCAACAGACCTATGCGTTTGTGAAACCATAGCGCAGGAAGAGGCCCGTATTACTGTGACTGTAGAACGAAGAAAATGGGGCCGGCTGACAACTGTAATAGAAGGCTTCGACAAGAATATTGAACTTGGTGACTTGGCCACCAAGCTCAAGGGCAAGCTTGCTTGTGGGGGAGCTGCAAAGCATGGCCACATAGAGCTCCAAGGTGACCATCGTGGTGTCATCAGCGATGTCCTGGCAAAATTGGGCTTCCCTGAGGAAATGGTTCAGATAGACTGGACATTCCAGAGACAAGGACGGAGATAGCCGTTAGTCCAGTCTGGAGTACCCGTTTCTTCTGATTCGTTGAATTCTAACAGACAGGGGGCTCTAGGCAAGATTCATTGTGTCTATGCCCAGTTTCCGCACAATCTCTTTGTATCTGTTGCGTACAGTTACCTCAGTGACTCGAGCCACCTCAGCAATCTCACGCTGTGTTCTTCTCTCATCCAACATTATGGACGCCACGTAAATGGCTGCAGCTGCCAGGCCAAGAGGATCGCGTCCTATTGTAAGACCTATGTCTCTGCTTCTTTTCAGTATCTCAACGGTCCTGAGCTGAACAGGACTAGATAGAGAAAGTTGAGAAGCGAAGCGAGAGATGTAGTCGATTGGGTTGCTAAGTGGAATCTTGATGGCCAATGACCGCAAGAGCAACCGATAGCACTGGCCGAGCTTCTTCTTGTCTACCCGGGAAGCGTCAGCCACCTCATCAAGAGGTCTGGGCTTCATCCGGATTCTGCAAGCGGCATAAAGGGTAGCTGCGACCATAGCTTCTATGGACCGACCGCGAACAAGCTTCTTGATTATGGACTTCCTATAGAGAAGCGCGGATAACTCTCTTATCGGCTTTGGAATCCCTAGCTGGGAAGCGAGTCTCTCAAGCTCGGACATTGCCTGGGCCAAGTTTCGATCCATGGAGCTGTGAACTCGAGACCGGATTTGCCATTTGCGTAGTCGATAGATCTCCGACCTTCTTGTGGGTGTCAGTTTGCGGCCGGATGTGTCCCGGTCGCGCCAGTCGATGACGGTAGAGAGACCCTTGTCGTGAACAGTGTATCTCAGTGGGGCACCAACTCGGCTTCGCGCATCAGCCTCTTCAGAACTAAAGGCCCTCCATTCTGCACCGGAATCAATTCGGTGGTCGGATAGGACTAGGCCACAGCCACCACAGACACGCTCTCCTCGCGTCAGGTCCTCGACCACAGAGTTTGAACCACACTCCGGACACATCTGTATCTCAGAGTCGACCTTAGCGATACTACTCCTCTCTGGAGCATCACCGCGCATATGATCCAAATCTGCTCCTCCCTTTGGCTATACGGACCGGTAAGGTGCTGCCAGATATCGACGGCCTAGTCAGTGCTTAGAAGACAGTCTCCCGGGACCCACATAAACCAAAAGCGAAATCACACTTTTAATTGTTCTGAAACTCTTGAATTGATGTGCCTAACCGCGTTTTCAGGCTGCACAAAGGGAGTCTTCTATAGCATTGCTCCGGAAAGAACCGTGGGATGCAACCTACGTTGTCTTTTCAGCGCCCTTTGCAGTGACTATAACTGTGTCCTCAGCTTGAGATACAAACTCGCCCTCTTCCTCGGTGAGGATATGGTGGGCAAGAAGTGCCCCATTCTTCTGAAGCTCCCGGATTGCGAGCTCAAGCTCAGCTTTTCGAAGATGTTCAGCCATCCATCTCTTGGCAAATGGGAACTCCTTGAACTCCTTCCTCGCAATACCCAAGAATCGCTTCGTCCCCTTGAAACGGACCGGCACTCTGATTGGTAGCAATTGGTAGATGAGAGGATCGGGAAGGTCAGTGACATTGCCAGATCCCGTGCTTGCGAAAGTTTCAATGGCGTAGACCTCACCCTCCTCAACTAGGACCTCAGACTTGCCTGATACACACGGAACCTGTTTCTCTCCATGCAGCTCGTACTCCTTTAACTGATGGCCGGATAGCTGTTTGATGGGTTCGAATCCAGCGCTCTTTATGGTGTCTTCAATCAATGCGCCGATGGTATTCAGCTTCGCACCAGGTCGCATCATGCGGATGGCGACCCTGGTTGCGTCCTCTGATGCCTTCACAAGAGCCTCATGATCAGGGTTGAGAGCAATAGTAAACGCGCTATCTGAAATGCATCCATCCACGTGAGCGCCACAATCAACTGTCACCAAGTCTCCCTCTTCAATGACAGTCTGGTCGTCCACCGGAGACGTGTAGTGGGCGGCGATGTTGTTAATCGCAACGTTGCAGGGAAAAGACATTCCAGAAGCATTCTCCAGAATATGGTTCTCCACTGCTTTCACGATATCCAATACCTTGGTACCCGGTTTCACCATGGGTCGGGCAATGCTAAGTGCCTCTCGCGCAACTACTCCGGCCTGTCGCCACTTAGACCATTCATCCTCTGACTCCTCAGAGTCCTCGGTCTTCTTGGATTTGTCATCAGGCACATCTATCACCTTTGTGAGCTTATCTAATGCACGCATTCAGATTCGATAAAAGAGTGCCGGAATGAATGCCATCATAGAATGCTAGCAATGCGCCTTGCGACTCTTGCCATCATAAAGAACATGTAGCCGATGTTCGCGCCCTTAGTTGTAAGAACTGCCAGAATAGATTCTTCTCCCGCGTCACAAATGATGACATAGCCGGACTCGCCTTCAATCAGCATTCTGGCAAAGGGTCCGCGCTTGAGTTGTTGGAAGACCTTTCGAGTTTCTGATTCTATCTGCGTGGCTCGACCAGCTATCACATCCTCCTCTGGTACAACGGAAGGATCATGGTCTGGCGGAAAATGAGTGCAAATAGGGAGTCCTTGGGACCTCGAAATGATTACGCTCGCTTGAACATTGCCTTGGGAGGCTCTACTCAGGTCTTCGAGGAGTTCAGTGAGCATTTCCGTCTTCGAGGACACTGTGAGTATTCCTCCGTTTCGAGGCCTTTCGGTGAAAAAGCATTCCCAAGTATTTAAGGTTGCTTTCGACAGGTCCACTAGACCCGCTTCGAACCCGCATCCTTCAGTGCCTTTACTATCTTCTTGAGACCAGCGCCTTTGTCTTTGTGGACATTCTTCTCCAAGTATGTACCCTGGACCACAATGGATGCCCCTGCTTCAACACCGCGCACAACAGATTCAGCGTCATTGAAGCCGCCGCCGGCTATGATAGGCAAGTCGGAATATTGTGCAACTGTGGATATTGTTTCTGGAGGTACACCTCCGCCTTCGGCGCCGCTCCCAGCCTCAAGGTACACGAGCTTGTATCCGAGCAACTCAGCAGCCAGTGCGTACATCAACACCAGCTTGGGCTTCTCGCGCGGAAAGCATTTCGCCTCGCCAACCCAAGCTGCTGACTTGCCAGGCTCTATCAGTAGGTAGGCCATCGGGATTGTTTCTATTCCGGAGAACTTCACTCTCACAGCGGCGAGTGCCTGAGCCCCAATTATGTAATAGGGATTTGAGCTGTTGAGAAGACTCATGAAGAACATAGCATCAGCGTGTTCTGTGACTCCGGTGATATCGCCTGGAAAGAGTATCGTGGGAATGTCCACAGCCTCCCTTATCGCCTTCGCGGCATTATCGATGCTTCCGAAGACGGTACTGCCTCCAATCATGATGGCGTCAGTGCCGGCCTTCTCTGCTAATTCGGCAATGCCCACAATGTATTCATTGCTCGCGCTCAGAGGGTCTGGGTCTAGCAGAGAGAAGTGACAAGCCCCTTCGCTCTCAAGCTTCTCAGTTATGTATTTCCACACTCTTCCAGTCATTGCAGACAGTCTCCACCGGGTGAAACCTCGGCTTGGTGCGATGCTTTTTACGGTTTTGGTAACTGAACAATACTGAATCCTGCATCCAAATTCGCAGCTGGCGTTCCTTAAGGCTTATTACCCATTCTGCCCGAACTCAACGAAATCCTCATGGGACCGGGTGAGGATGATAACCCATGTTTGGGGAATGAAACTGGATGACCACAAGTGAACATGCAGATGGCGACAGCGTGGAAGTCGCTGAGCCTGAAGTCGTATCAGGAACTGATGAAGTTCGAATCGGGGTCTTCCCGTGCATGTGCGGGAAGAATATCGGTGCAGTTGTTGATATTGAAGCCATCGCCGAGTTTTCAAAGTCCCTTCCCGGTGTAGTCTTCGTCCAGACGAACAGATACACTTGTGCAGACCCCGGGCAGAAAGAGATCCAGGAGGCGATCAAGGAACACAATTTGAACAGAGTTGTCGTAGCATCTTGTTCACCAACAATGCACGAAGACACGTTTAGGAAGACTGTCAAGGCCGCCGGTCTGAATCCCTACCTCTGCGTCATGGCAAACATCAGGGAGCACGTATCTTGGGTTCACGCACATGAGCCGGAGTTGGCCACTGTGAAGGCAAAGGAACTGGTATCAATGTCTGTGGCGAAGGCAATGACTCTAGAGGCTCAGCCTGAATTGGATGTGCCCGTTACTCAGGCAGCAATGGTGGTCGGGGCGGGCGTAGCCGGAATGCAGGCCTCTCTTGATTTGGCCGAGGCAGGATTCAAGGTCCATCTGATTGAACGCCAGCCAACAATCGGTGGAATCATGGCCATCCTCGACAAAGTATTCCCACAGAATGACTGCTCGATCTGCATCCTCGGCCCGAAAATGGTCGATGTCGCAAAGCATCCCAATATCAATCTGATAACAATGGCTGAGGTTGATGAGATATCGGGCTATGTGGGCAATTTCAATGTCCGAGTTAAACAGAGAGCTCGCTATGTTGACATTGAGAAGTGTACCGTATGTGGAGACTGCGTTGAAGTGTGTCCTGTGGATGTTCCAAGTCGCACAGATCAGAATCTCACATGGAAGAAGGCTATCAGTATTCCCTTCCCTCAGGCGGTCCCCTCTTCTTACTACATTGATACCGACGCGTGTTTGGGAATGGACCTCATTAGGTGCGGCAAGTGTATTGACAAATGCGAACAAGAAGCAATCGTTCCGTCAGACAGGGACAAGATAATCGAATTTAAGGTCGGGGTCATCATCCTTGCGACTGGATTCTCACCAGCAGATCCGAACAAGATTCCACGTCTCGGTTGGGGCAGATATCCAAACGTTATAACCACGCTTGAGTTTGAGAGGCTCATAAACGCCGCTGGGCCTACTGAGGGTCACCTTGTAAAACCTTCTGACCTCACCAAGCCGGGATCAATTGCCATTGCTCAGTGTGTAGGATCTAGGAACTTGAGCACTAGAACAGGTTGCTCCAACTATTGCTGTGCAGAGTCAGTGAAGTGTGCACTCCTGATAAAGGAACATTACCCGGACACTGAGGTCACCATCTACTATCAAGATCTTCGAATGCACGGGAAGTACTTTGAGGACCAATATCTCAAAGCGCGAGAAGAGGGCATCAAGTTTGTGAGGGGCCGAGTCGGAGAGATACAGCAGTATCCGGACACAAAGAACCTCCGGGTGAGTGTAGAAGATACGACTCACAATCAGCTTGTAATGAAAGACTACGATATGGTTATCCTCTCGATGGGCGCAGAAGGCACAGCAGGCGACTTTCCCTTGCCCATCTCATGTACCTCGGACTCTTTCTACATTGAATCGCATCCGAAGCTGCGACCTGTAGACACAAGCTCGGCGGGCGTGTTCATCTGTGGTGGCGCAGAGTCACCAAAGGACATCCGCGATTCCGTCATCCAAGCTAGCGCAGCAGCAGGTCGAGCTGCAATCATTCTTCAGAAAGGGCGGTACCCAATCGAGGCACTGAGCGCCAGGATAATGCAGGAGAAGTGCAACCGCTGCGGCACCTGTGTGAATAGGTGCCCATATGGGGCAATAGTTGTAGATGGGACTGGCAAGCACACGGTGATGGGGGCGCTTTGTCAGGCCTGCGGGTCCTGTGCTGGAGACTGTCCTCAGGGTGCAATCTACATGCCGAATTTCACAGATCAACAGATAGAGGCCCAGATAGAGATGGCATTGAAGGAAGATGCCGCCGGGAAGATCGTGGCCTTCGCCTGTGCATTCTGTTCTTACAGAGGCTCAGACCTAGCAGGCGTGTCCAGAATGCAGTATCCAACTAACGCGAGAGTCATCCGAGCAATGTGTTCTGGCCGCTTCCATGTCAAGTTCGCGCAGAAAGCGTTTGAACTGGGTGCGGGTGCCGTGCTCTACTCTGGTTGCCACTTGCCGGCTGACTGCCATTTCCAGAGCGGCAATCATTGGATGGCAAAACGTGAACCACGTATTCGACGTTGGATGAAGAGGAATAACATAGACGATGATAGGTTCAGAGTAGAGTGGGTATCAGCTGGCGAGGGCAAGAAATGGCAAGGGATCATGACCCAGATGTCAGAGGTCGCTGAGAAGAATAGAGAGGCCTCATTAGCTGCTGCGAAACCAAAGAAGAAGCCAGTATCGAAGAAGTCGACCAAAGCCAAGGCGGCAACGAAGAAAAAGCCGAAGAAGCCGACCGAGAAGAAACAGTCGAGGAAATAGGTGACAACAGTGACAGATAATGCAAAGAAGAAACAGATCGACGAACTCCGGGAGGCGGCCAGACCATGTTTTCAGTGCGGCATCTGTGCCTCTTCTTGCCCAGTTTTTCGAGTCGCGCCAGACGTGAATCCGCGGCTGGCTGTTGACTCCATAGTTTCCACGGGTCAAGTTGCTGAACAAGGGAACGAGTGGTTGTGTGCCTATTGTCTGATGTGTGATCAAAGATGTCCAATGGGCATCTCTCTGGCGGACATTCTTATCAAGCTCAAAAACATCTCTTCGGCCGAGGGAAAGGCACCATCTAGTGTAGTTCAAGCCGTTGAATCTCTTTTCACGACAGGGATTATAGCCCTAGGTTCCACAGGGGTGGACAGAAAAAGGAGTCAGCTTGGATTGCCTGAGCTACCCAAACCAAATCCGGAGCATATCGAGAAACTGTTCAGGGCGACAGGAGCAATGGAGATTCTTGAGAAGAACCTCGCCAAGGAGGGCTCCGCACAGTGAAATTCGCCTTCTTTCCAGGTTGTACGATGGCGTATCGTCTACCCTTTGCTGAGAAGTCAGTGAGAATGGTAGCGCCTCATCTTGATATTGAGCTCGTCGATTTGCCATTCACATGTTGTCCCGAGCCCAACGGAATCCGCTCGTTCTCTGATGAAACTTGGCTTGCGTTCGCTGCCAGAAACATCGCATTGGCAGAGGAGGAAGAGCTAGATATCCTGACCACCTGCGCAGGCTGTCATGAATCCCTGACGATGGCAAAACATGAGATTGACACAGAGTCTTCCAAGAGAGAGATCGTCAACCAGAAACTCTCTGACATAGGGATGGAGTACAAGGGCACTTCGAGAATAATCCATCTGCATCAGCTGCTTCACGATACGATGGGGGTAGAGGAGATTGAGAAGAAGGTTGTAAGGCAAGTCCCTATGCGCGTGGTTACACATACAGGATGTCACTTGCTTAGGCCAGAGGAGATTCTCCAAGTTGACTGCGCCGAAGCTCCTGCCAAACTTGACCGTCTGGTGGAGGGGCTTGGCATGGAAGCTCTAGAATACATGGACAAAACGATGTGTTGTGGAGCAGGGTTACGTGGTTATGCCTCCGATACAGCTTTCGCAATCCTGAAGGAGAAGCTAACAAGCATGATGATGGTGAACCCCGATGCGGCGGTAGTGTTTTGTCCGACTTGCTTCATCTCATGTGAGGCCGGACAAAAGATTGTGAACAGAATGTTTGGTACCGACTTCAAGATACCAGTCTACTACTACACTGAGTTGTTGGCTGTAGCAATGGACCTATCTGATGTTGCAACCGTTCTGGCAGGACACAGGGTCAAACCAGACACGCCACTAATTGATAGCCCGGCCCAAGAAACAGGAACACCTTCTACGTCTTAGTGAAGGTCTAGTAGGTCTTCTAGGACGCGGATATGAAGGCACCTTGGTCTCGGTTCCGAGTTGACTAGACTGGGCAATTACTCTCGTCTGTATCCTAGAATCTGTGTGTGACTACCTCTTCTGGCGAGCTCTCTCTCTATTCTCTGTATATGCACTGCAACTGTGACTTGTGCATTCTTGAGCGTGACTAGATCTAACCTAAGATCGTTGTCACTATCAGTTTTGATGCTGTGTGGAAGCATGACAGGGATAACCTGTCTTCGGCCAATTTCGGTTCTATTCCTCATTGCAATTGCCTTCTAGTAAGAGAACATGCTGGACGACACTATATTCGTGGTTTTTGCTAAGTACTATGTTGTTTCAACATGTAATTAACCGTCAATGATTTCGCTCATTGAATTAAGGACTGTTACTCATGTCTAGGCCCCGGTTGCATTTCGGAAGTTTATGGCCGCTTCAGAGCTTCACATTGTTACTCCTCGAATCGATTCGAAGGATTGTTTGTCATCGGAGGGTTCTTCAACACATCGCCATCCAACCGAGCGGACATCAAGACATGATTTGTGCTCGCAAGGGAGCGATTAGAGAGAGATGAACTGCATGGACCTAACCGTGGCTATCTTGGCAGGTGGTGACTCCTCACGCTTCAAGTCCAAAAAGAGTATGGCCAGGTTCAGGGGAAGACCACTAATCTCACACATGATTGAAATCGCGGGTCAACTGTCAGACAATGTATTGGTTGTCGTTTCCAACGAGGCAGATAGTAGTGCCCTAAGAGAATCTGTCGAAGAAGCGATGTTGGTTGTAGATCCTGATGATTCGGTGAGATGTGCATTGACTGGAGCAATCACAGCATTCGAACATACAGACACTCGCTACACGCTTTTGTTGCCTGTAGATACTCCACTGGCAAATGTGCATCTCCTCAGGACCCTCTGTGATTTGCGAGAGGGACACGGAGCAGTTGTCCCTTCGTGGCCCTCTGGTTACATCGAGCCTCTTCACTCGGTCTATTTGTCAGAGCACGCATACTCTCAAGGTTTGGTTGTATCCAAGGCCGGCAGACACAGAATGAGAGATCTCCTTGATGGTCTATCAAACGTAATGTACGTTTCGACGATTGTACTCAAGGAGATTGATCCCGAGCTCACCACGTTCACAAACATCAACACGGAACCGGATCTTAGAGAGCTAGAGAAGAGCACAACTAGGGGAAGCTAGATGTCTGGGTACTCGTGTCGAATCCTGCAAGTACCCTCATGACCCACCATGCATGGACCATACGGATCCTCGGGGGTGCATCGTTTGCCGAACAGAGCACATTCATTGGGGTCTGTGATACCGAGAATCACTTCGTGGCATCTGCATCCTGGTAGGATGTCAACGGATTCTTTTGGAGGGATCTCAAAGCAAAGTCGCGCATCATACTCCCCATACTCTTCACGAAGATAGTAGCCAGAATCACTGATGACTCCAAGGCCCCTCCACGATGCGTCACCTAGTTGAAACACCTTGTCCAGAACAGCTTGAGCAGCAACATTACCTTCTGGTCTGACCACTCTTGTGTATTCATTCTCTGAATCTGCGCGTCCATCATTGATCTGCTGTAATATCATCCGAACGGACTCCAAGACATCCAATGGTTCGAAACCCGCTACCACGCATGGAACACGATGCTTCTGCGCAAATGGTTGAAAGGCGTCTGAGCCGATTATGGCACTTACATGACCAGGGGTGATGAAGCCGTCAACACCGAAATCGTCGATATCAACCAGTATCTCCATTGCAGGCGGAATCACCTTGAGTGAGGTTAAGACTGAGAAGTTGCTAGGTGGGCCTCTAAGGACCTCAGCAGCGATTGTGGGAGCAGTTGTTTCAAATCCAACTCCAATGAAAACGACCTTGCAGTCGGGATTCCTCCTTGCAATCTCGACAGCCTCGCTTACACCATACACTACTCGTATGTCGGCCCCGGCACTTCGCTCTTTCGCCAAAGAAGAGTCGGTTGATGGCACCCGGATCATGTCACCAAAGGTTGTCACGGTGCGTCCCTGTCGTGCGAGTTCTACAGCCACATCAACATCTTGGGCTGAGCAAACACAGACGGGACATCCCGGGCCAGCCACTAGACTGATGCCTTCCGGAAGCATGGACCGAAGTCCGTGCCGGCTTATGGTGTCCTCATGAGTTCCGCAGACATGCACAATCCTAGTTCTTCTCTCGGCGTTCAAGCGTTCAATCTCTTTGCTGAGAGTCTTAGCATGCTTCGAGCTTCTGAACCCGGACTGATTCATCATCTGGCTTTCAAAAGGTTCTAAGGCCGTGCCCACATAAAAGAAAGCTCTTCTGGACTCTCTCATTCCTTTGACTTTGCATCATCCAGGATAACGATAGACTCCCCAAGGGTGACAGACAGCCGGCCAGCTAGTTCTTGCGGGGTGATATCTGGATTCCTAGTCAGTATGACTTCCCTGGTGTATCCTGTAAGACTAGCATAGCGAGGGTTCTCTCTCGCTGTTTCAACAAGAATGTCCCACAAAGGATGGGTCTTGAAATCAGTAAGGTTGATCTCAATGTGGCGCGTAGAATTGGTCTTAGTTCGGAGCGCTCGAGCCTTCTTTCCAGAAACTGACTCATTTTCAGAAGATGGTCGTGTGAGTCGTTCCTGCTTCAAGTCTGCTTCCCTTACCTTGTCCCGGCGTGTGTCTTAGGTAGAGGACTACTGGCTCAATGTGTATATCGGTGATATAAGGCTTCGGGCGTTAATCATCGCTGAGTACGGTTTGGCGGGCTGGGAAGTGGTCTGCACATCAAAGAGGCGGGACCAACACACTCACACAGCAACATGCCGCGACGTAAGGTTTAACAGGAGTCTTCTAAACGGGAAGGCAAAGCAATCAGACCGATGGGTCAATTTCGGAGTATGGAATTATTGCCTCAAGGCATCAGAAGAATCGTTCTTGACGTGCTGAAGCCTCACACCCCTAGGCTCACTGACCTTGCCCTCATGCTCTCAAGGGACGAGAACGTGAATGGGTTGAATATATCTCTGAAGGAAGTGGATCAGAACACAGAGAGCATCACCATAACACTAGAGGGTGATGATCTGCAATACGAATCCATCAAGGAAATCCTTGAACAGGCAGGTGCTGTGATCCACTCAATCGATCAGGTAGTCGCCGGGAAGCGATTTGTGGAGGAGGTCACTCTCCAGCCAGAGAACACTTAGACTGACTCTTTATCCCCTTGGAGTTGGTCTAACAACCGTTTACTCTCCTCCTCTATCTTACGCTGTACAAGACGATGCAGCTCATGTTCAAATGTATGGGGAACAACCTTCACGACACTGCAGAGCTTGTCCACAATTCTGTCCGCCAGCGCGTGCGGCGACACTGCACCACCCTTGACAACTCCTTGGACAACCTCCTCACCAACACTGCCTATCACGATTGAATCGATAACGCTCATTATGGTGCCTTGAGGATCGACATAGTATGGATTGCGGCTGCTATCGTAGAGAACTACGAATCCAAGCTTCTCGACGATGCTGTCTGTGTACCACTCAAGACTAGACTCCTTCATTCTGAGCCTAGAGGCAAATTCGGTCTTAGTAAGAGGGTTCGGATGACTCCATGGGTGTCGGGTCACCACATACAGCGTGGCTCCATAGAGAGGGTCACCTTCACGAGGAGTGCCTTCCTGTGAGACATATCGTCTCACCAAGTCCAGTGCTATGTTCTGGTA
>JAEORS010000218.1:0-3872 GCA_016840795.1 Candidatus Thorarchaeota archaeon
TAGGAAGATGACCGCCTCGCTCTCACCTGACAACCTTCCTCCAGGTCTACGTTCCTTCACCTGGCTGAAGAAGGTGTACTTCGATGGAGCCGTGGCCAGTTCTCTACCTCCTGCAAGCACGGAAGTCGTGGCTAACGAGATGGAGGGTGAACTGGTGACTGCAGGAATAAAGGGTGCCGCCAAGCTCACGGAGGTGGATTTCCGCAACCCTGCTATGACTCTGGATTTTGGCACGACTCTTGCCGGTCGAGTGACAGACGATAGTTATCCCTATGCAAAGACCATCGCGTCATTCGCGGGTCTGGCGGGGGCAATTCCGGATGCACTTGCAAGAGGCTCTGGGCTCGTGAATCCCAATAGTGGGTGTGTGCTGGACCTTGCCGCTCCTCCACTGAGGATTGAAAGCGTCATCAACGATGAGTGGATTGAACGAGCCCGTTCCCTCATCCGAGTCGAAAGAGTTCCTAGTAATGTTTCTAGGTTCGGTACTGTTCCTGTGAACATGAAGGCCGCCAACGAGTCAAACGTGGTTCTCATAGGCGTGGATGTGGGAACTGATGGTTCTGACCTGAAACCCCTGGAGCAACTGGGAGCGGAGATTACTGAGAAAGGCGGTGTAGAAACCCTACTTAGCACAATCGACCGTACCCAGGCAGAAGTAGTTCAAAGGCTACTAACAGTAGCTGAGTCCGAGGGTCTAGTCTTGGAAGAAACCTCCCTTGGCCTTACCGGGAGATCAGTCACAACTGGGAACAAGCCTCAGCTCATCAGTGATACGCTACACCTCGGCGACGGATCAAAATGGACAGATTCCCATCAACTCTTGTTTGTGGAAGACGGACTAGCAATGGGCGCGGCTGTTGCAGCTAGGTGCATGAACTCGATGGGCACAAGACATAATCCAATGGGCGGTAGAAAAGGTGACAAGTGCGTCATGGGGGCACGAATGAAGCTGCAGAGAGATGACGGTGACAAACCAAGGTAACGAGAGTCTGGAGCCTTGTAGATGGGCCTATGGTGAGGCTTTATTTGGTGTTGGCACGGCTTCGCATTCGGTGTGAACATTGCTCGTTCTTCCGATAAAGACTCGAATCATCACAGCAACCGATGACATGCTTGATGTGCTACTAGACGGTTTGCACGGCGCAGGCATCGAGATTCAAGACCAGGACATATTGGCCGTTGCGGAGACCCCCTTGGGTACCACGGAAGGGCGAGCTGTCAAGTTGTCAGATGTTGAAGTATCATCAAAGGCACACGAGCTCTCAGAACAATTCGACCTCCTGCCGGAGGTCGCTCAGCTTGTTATCGAGGAAGCCGATGAGATACTGGGGGGAATCCCTCATGTGTTGCTCACAATAAAGAACAACACACTCATGGCAAACGCTGGAGTCGACAAGTCCAACGTGCCTGCAGGTTTCGCATCTCTACTGCCATTAGACTCACGAGATAGCGCTGAGAGGATAAGACAAGGGGTCAAGAAGCGTCTGGGGAAAGACGTTGGAGTTCTTGTCATCGACAGTAGGACTCAGCCCCTCAGACTGGGTAACATCGGCATGGCACTGGGTGTGGCAGGGTTCAAACCAGTGGCTGATGACCGCGGAAGAGAAGACCTGTTTGGTAATGAGCTGAGGGTAACACGAAGGGCAGTCGCTGACAATCTAGCTTCAGCATGCACCGCCTTGATGGGAGAGTCTAACGAGTCCATACCGGCTGTCCTGATACGAGATGCTCCTGTTGAGTTTGTGGACGAATCCTTTGATTCCTCTGACATGTGGATAGATGTTGCTGAGTGCATGTACATGGCGATATTCGAGCGGTGGAGGAAAGGTGGCTCAGCGGCGAGGGAAACCGTGCGCGATTGAACCACGTAGACCACACGTGTATTGAAGAGGTCTTCAAGAGGCGGGATGTCTACTTGGCGATGTAGTATGACTACATTGTTGTCACCGCTGAGCCCAAGCATTTGTGCTGACAAGATTATTTAGGCTGCCCGCAAAATCATTACATCAATCCACCATGCGAAACTCCACCAAATGGAGTAAGAAGAGTCATACTGGCGAATCGTGCTGCGCGAACCACTCAAAGATGGAGAATTCGGACATGAGCGAGAAAGTCCTCATAGATGTCAAGACTGCTGGAGCATCTGGAGACATGTTCCTTTCTGCATTAGTCAGCCTAATCGGTGAGGATGACGCACTTCTTCCAGTCGCAGCTAGTCTCCTCATATACGACCCGACAATCAGGGTGCGCTTTTCTCCAATGACTGAGGGTGAAGTTGCCGGAATGAATCTTCAGATCACCAGTGATTCTGACATTCGTTTTGACCCGAATACTCTCAAAGAGATAATATCCACCGTGTCTGAAGAACTGGAGCTCTCGGATGAAGCAAAGTGCTTGGCGGAGAACGCCTTGGATGAGATATTGCAGGCTGAGTCTCGTGCTCATGAGACCCCCATTTCCAAGCTCACTCTCCATGAGACTGGAGCGATCGATACGGTTCTCGACTTGGTTGGGACCGCCTACCTTCTCGAGAAGGCAGGGTTACTGGTCGACCAAGAGTTCATAGCTACGCATGTGGCTGTCGGCAGTGGTACGATTGAAACTGAACATGGAACTCTGGAAGTTCCTGTTCCCGCTGTAGCTGAGATTCTAGTTTCAAATGATGTTCCATTCATCATGGGCGATGCAAAAACCGAAGTGTTGACCCCCACCGGAGCAGCGCTTCTGGTGACTCTAGCAAGTGAATATGTCGAGTCTGCCGAGAACTTCGTGGCAAGACAGCAGGGTGTAGCCTTCGGCAGTCGCGACTTGGGCGACGTTCAGAACACAATGAGAATCTTGGTGGGTGATTTTGCAGAGGAGTTGGAAGAAGCGCCGACTCCTGCAAAGAAGGCGCCGAAGAAGAAGGCACCTCCTAAGAAGAAGCCTTCAAAGAAGGAAAAGCCACCCAAGGAAAAAGAGGAGCGAGCCGAGATGATTGATGCCTGGGTTGCTGACGACGTGGTCGTCATCGAAACGAATGTTGATGACATAGACGGAGAAAGCATGGGTGCCCTGTTTGACACACTCCTGTTGGAAGGGCTTGCCTACGATGTGGTAATGATACCGGCCTACGGCAAGAAGAATCGTCCCTGCTATGTAGTCAAAGTGATCGCTGCAAAGACTGGACTCAAGAGCATAGCCGCAATCTTGATCAAGCATCTTGGGACGCTTGGAATCCGATACACGACCTGGGACAGACTGAAGGCTGCAAGGGAGACCATCGTCTGCAAACTTGAGATCGAGGGCAAGGACTTCATGGTTCGGGTCAAGGTATCTCGTGGCATAGATGGCAGTATAATCAACATCAAGCCTGAGGCTGACGACGTGATGAGAGTTTCGCAGGAAACTGGCATTCCGATTCGTGACCTCAAACCAAGGATTGCAATGCAGGCTTATGCAATCACGGAGTAGTACTCTTCCGATATGCAATGTCAGTAGATTGAGCTCTGCAAGGGAATGCGTGGCTCTTCAATCAGATTGGAGCCGTCCAAGTACTGGTTGGGTATTAGGTTCTCGAAGGCTCTGCGACAAAGAGTTGCGTATGCATCAGGATCGTATCTTGTTGTGTCATCGAAAAGCTCTAGGGCTCTGACACGCCTCATTGGGCTCTCCGATTCTGCACTCACCATCACATAGCGTACTTTCTGCCCCGCATGTAGCTCTCTACCCGTCTCCACCAATTGATTTGCAACTATGGCAGCTCTTGACATGGCACGATATTCATGTGGTTCGCGTGTCAGACGCGTATGAAGAATCAAATCCCTTGTGTCTACATCTCCCTTGTACAGCTTCTCTATGTAGTCTTGGCACACAAATTGAGCATCAGG
>JAEORS010000025.1:0-14263 GCA_016840795.1 Candidatus Thorarchaeota archaeon
AGTGAAGTGACATCTGCTCTTACAGTAGCAATGGATTCAACTACACGAGCCCTGATAGGCGCCGGGGTGTTTTTTGGAACATACCTTCTGATGTATGTCGCCTTGGTTGCCTTCTTGAGATGGGAAAACGGTGGTGACATCACGGGGTTGGGTCTTCAGTTCGAGAAGAATACGACATCTCACCTAATCGTCGGCTTGGTTGCTGGGAGTATTGGGGCGCTTCTTGTCTACTTCTTTGCAATGTACTTTGGAGGGTCCCTACGTCCAGCTGCTGACATTGATGCCGACCTCATCGCCACTGAGATTATGATTACAGTGCCAGTCGCCTTGTTTGAAGAACTAAGTTACCGAGGATACCTTATGCCTCGCATAGAGCGTCTATCCAGCCGCACTGTTGCGATACTCTTGACCTCGATTTGGTTCGCCGTTCTGCACTTTGGTTGGTGGCTTCCCCTGGGCACAGTGCCATGGCATCTAGTACTCATCTTCAACTTCAATCTATTTCTTGGCGGAGTCGTTCTGGGCATGAGTTACTATCTCTCCGGGAACAGGCTTTGGGTGCCGATTGCTTTTCACTTTGCATGGAATATGATTGCCTTCATTCTGTTTCCAGTCTATCCACATGACCCAGTTCTCATGCCAGAAATCTTCCAGATTGAGTGGGGAATAACGACCATTCCTGGGTTCATCTTAGGACTCTCGCTTGTGTGGGTTCTGCTTCAGGAAATCAAAAATGGAAAGTGAAGGGCCGGCATTTTCCGGCTCCTTCTTACCATTCACTGCTGAAGCGATTGTTCACTACCCTCGCGGTCAACGACCATCGTCAGGCCTGTGATGGCTACTACAGTTACCTTCTCTCCCTCACGTATTGGCGGTCCACGGGCTTTGGCCCACCAAATCTCAGCCCCGGCCTTCACCTTCCCGTTCGGATTGATGTCCGTAAGAGCTACGACATCGTGTCTCTTCCCGTACTCGGAGAAGCTAGGCCAATTATCATAACCCCTCAAGAAGACCGCGTAGAGCGCCATCAACGCCATGACGGTTCCTATCATTATGTACACCGTCGTGGTTCTGGTTGGGTCAATCCACGCAGAAATGAGTATAGCGGCGCCGTAGAATGGGAAGAGCTTCATGGACACTTTCGCATCTATGAAACCGCCGTCTACGAAGTTTCCACCTCCGGTGAAAATGGCTAACATCAGGAAGAGTACGCCTGCAACTACGATCAGCTGGAGGACATCGAATGAGTAGCCGGGCGACAGGAATACCTGCATGGCGAACAGGATTAGGATAATTGGTACAACAACCTGAGCCATCGCCTTCCCGCTTGCAGGCTCTACTGCCACCACCATGAGAGTTAGCACTATTGCTATCAGAATCAGGCCGACAAATGGATCGAAGAACACGTAACCTACGAGGACGCTCAGTAGTGACATCATCATCAATACTACAAAAATCTTAATCCAGGCATCCATCGTGTCTACCTCCTTCAATCCCTCCAGAGTCTACTCTGGCATTCCCTTGTCCTTTGGGACTTTCAGTCCTCCGGTTCCAGCTGAGAGGGCAGCGGCTGTCCCCACAACTGTCCCAACCTCGGGGAGATTCGTTGGAATCATAATGATTAGGTTGGCGTTCTTTGAGATCTCCTGCATGATGTTCCAAGTTCTCAAGTTGTATCCTGTTTGGGACTCCTCATACATTCTGGCGGCCTTGAGCATATTCTCTGCAGCCTCGAGTTCAGCTGTTGCCAGTGTTTTTCTGGCCCTTCGTTCTCTCTCGGCCTGAGCCTCTCTGCTCATTGCGTCCTGGAGTGCCGCAGGAATCACCACATCACGTATCTCGACTGAAGTGACCTTGACTCCCCAATGCTCAGTCTTCTCATCTATCAGTTCTTGGAGATGCGCGGCGATACTGTCCCTCTCAGAAAGCACTTCATCGAGTGTGACCTTGCCGATTGTTTCTCTTAGCGTGGTCTGAGCCGCGAGCTCAACAGCTACTGAGTATCTCTCTACACTTAGAATAGCTTTCTCAGGGTCAATGACTCGGAAGTACATGACCGCGTCAACGACAACCGGTACATTGTCCTTTGTCAGAGACCTCTCAGTCTTGAAAGCGTAGGTCAGCAACCTCATTGAAACCTTCATTGCGATCTTGTCGAGTATCGGCGTAACCCAGGTTATCCCAGGGCCCTTGACACCCCTGAACTTACCAAGTCGTAGGATAGCAATGCGCTCCCACTCTTTCAGGACCTTGATGCCGCTTGCAACGAACATCAACACAAACAGGAAGAGGAACCCAATGAGGGTCACCCAACCCCAATACGGATCAAACAATTGCAATCTTCTGTTTCTCCTATCCTTGTCCATTTACAGGTCTTGGCTGAAACGGTAAAGTAACTCCCGTTCCGAGTCTAGCTTCTCCACGAAGGTATATGAAGCTTCGTCTCGAAGCGGACCTCTACCTGCTTCTGGGTCTGCCTTCTAGTCCTGTTCAATCTCGGCTTCAGTCAATTCTTGGATTCTAGTTCCCCCTGGGACTGTTGGGAGGTCAAAGTACGTCTTTGCAAGGAATCTTGCAACAGCAACCAATATGATGGCGGCGATGACTGATGCCAGCACTCTCTCAATCGGGTAGATGAGAAGCACGGCAGTATAGATGCCGGCCAACGTAGGCACATCAAGTCCCACTGTCAGGAAATAGAACGCTCCTATGGCAGAGCCGATGAGCTGGTCCGCCAGTACAGCAATTAGACATAACATCCAAATCGACAGTACACCCCACGCCGGGCCAACATCCGGGGACAGTTCAAGCCCTTCGGCCAGCTTGCTCTTGACTGGTGGTATCATGAATAGAATGGCCAAGACCAGTGCAATAACATGGAACCACAAGAATGTCAGGGCCAACAAAGCGATGGGGCTTGCCAGGAAGGCCGCGATCCCTACTATGAAAAGGATTGGTGCCACGATGGCCTTTCTCACACGAAGCGAGCCGGCAACCAGAGCACCAGCCGCAGGAGCGATTGGTGTGAACCAAGCCAAGGGGTGGGCGGCCACATTGATCATGACTCCAAGGAATGAACCGATGACCACAGATACAGTCCCGAAGAAGGGACCCAATAGAAATCCGATTATCGGTGCCCCCACCAAGCCTAGTGTGAGGAACCCTCCACCACCTATCGCGAAAGAGAATGGAAACACCGTCAGCACTAGTTGGACGGCGGCAAAGATTCCTGTCAGGGCCCAGGGATATGCATTCGATCTGATGAACTCAGGCATATAGTCTTCCTCCATGCACTTAGTGTACTTCAGTAAACTACATAGGCAGTTATGTACACCACATCTGCGTACAAAGCCGCTATTTGAAGATGTTGGAGAATGTTCTGATTTGAGTGAAGAAGAGCAACTTTGGCCATACGTGCTATTCCTCCCTGAGAATCTTGAAAGAAGATTGAGCTTTATCAGGTCAGTACTGGCCTCCAGGATTGCACCCAGTGTGCTAGGCCGTTTTGATGAGAACGGACGAGTGTTCCAGCGAGATCTTGTCAGGCAGCTTAGCCATTCCAACAAGAGCATACTGGCATTCCTGAAGACGCTGAACGACTTTGGATTGGCCAGGGCCCGTAGTGCTGTCAGAGGGGGAAAGCGCGTTGTGTTCCATGAGCTGACCAAGAACGGATGGGGATTGGCACGTTTCTTCTCGGAGGACTTACCTTCGGACCTCGGGGATTTGACAGAGTATCTACTCGAGGACTATCTTACGAACCTTGTCGCATTGTACCGTGACCTTGGTCTTGATGAATCATCAATCTTCGATATCTTCACTCGAGCGAGAGCCAAGGAGATATTGAAGGGGTCTGTTGAATATCAACACCCGGAGTACGCCCTTTTTGGTTCAGCGGCCTACTTCACAGAGATAAGGTGTGGAACGCTTCCGCCCCCGGACGGTGAGGTCGGATGCGATACCCCCATCAGATATGCTGGAGGTCCGACACTCAATCTGGCTCTCGCGCTTGCAGATGAAGGCAAAGAAGTCGTTCTAGTTTCTGCTGTGGGAAATGACCAGGATGGTTGGAACGTGATTGCTTCCCTTGCATCTCGTAGGGTCGACACATCCCACTTTGTCGTTGAGGACGGTAAGCACACTAACGAAACAATCACGATTCAAGACGAAAAGAGTGCTCGAACGCTTGTGGGAATAGGAGATCTCTCAGCGCTCTCGATAACCTCGCCTTCTCAAGTCCCTTGGGATCAGATTCTAAGTGCAAAAGCTGTTTACCTCGGCGAGGTTTTTCTTGAGGTTGCAGTTTCTATAGCCTCATACGCTAAGGCGAACAACATTCCAGTGGTATACAGGTGTTCTCCGCACTATTGGAAACTCGGCTTAAGTGAGCTTGAGCCTGTTCTTCGGCAGGTAGATGTCCTAGTGGTTTCTGCGAGAGAATGGAAGGACGCTCGTGAAGCAATTGGCCCGAGCCCGATTAAGGTTCTCCAGAGCCTGAGTGATGCATCTATAGTGCTACAACACTCCAAGGATACATTCCGAGTCTATTTAGAGTCGAAAAGCAGGCCAACCGAATTCACATGCGATTCCAGTACCGACGACGTGACTCAGTGGTTCGTGGCTGGCCTTCTACAGGCCGTTGGCAAAGGCGACGATATGGTCAAGGCAGTTGAGAAGGGAGTGCTAGTTCAGAACTCGAAACTCTCCTAGTTGCCGGAAGAAGCAAGCACCCAGAAGAAGAGCCCTCCAAGAATCCATACGAACAGTCCAGCTCCAAGCACTATGCCCAGGGTTGCTCCCACAGAGGATGATCCGAGATTCACATGGATGTTCGAAAAGGCCTTGAAACCTCCAATGTACGTGGTTTCATAGCTACAGTGAAACTCCTTGTCAGTAATGCATCCGCAAATCTCGCAGACGAACCTGTTCTGCAGAACTGCGCCGAAGAGGCTGTCTAGATTGCATCCAATGAATGCAGTAAGAACAGCAAGTGGTACAATGAAGATGAGTTGTGTCATATTGGAAACAGGTACAGATCCTGGAGCGAGGACGGCGAAGAGAAAAGCGATGAATCCAATTGCCAGCCCCGCAGCAACGGCAGCTGCCTCTCCCAGTAGGGAAACCGCGCCAATTGTGCCGGGGGGTACTTTTCTGCGTAGGTTCGTGATTAATCTTGGCTTAGACTTACTGAACACACCTATCTCCGACGCGAGGGTGTCGGCAGAGGTCGTCGCAGCGGCGCCTATGAAACCTCCAAACATCCAGAATGGGTCGATTCCAAAACTGGGTGAAATGTATATGCCAATTGAGAAGATCATAGGAATCAGGCCACTTGCGAGAACATTGCTAAAGGACCTCCTTCCTTTACCCTCCTGGGCCAATCCCCGCTCCGCCTTGGCCTTGTACTTGAACTTGGTGGCGACTCCAGATGACAGAAAGAAGAAGAGGAGGATTGTGAAAGCCGGGGGGCCTCCTGTGTACCAGACAGTGAAACCCACGATGAACGCACTGATGAGTCCGGAGATATCCAAAAATCCGGCCTTGTACGCTAGTACACCAATGACTGTCATCACCAGTAGTCCAGAAACTACGGGGTGGGTCAACAGTTCCAGCACTCGGTCCACTTCCAGCTATCTTCATCCTTTTCCTAAAGGTTGACTCCACTCTTCGCAACAGCGCCATCTATTCTACGTTCATATACCACTTGGCGCTCAGTAAATTCAATTATCAAATTTCGCCTTTCTGGACCCTATTATACCTTTGCAAACTGCTCAGTCAATTGTCGAACTGAACTTCGCCTTCTTCCTACAATACTTCTACAGTCTTAGAAGAGTTAGACGGCGGTGTGATGTAATAATGCGCATTCTGACACCGGCCTGGCTAGTAGACTGTGAACTGTTTTCTGTCCTGTTTCACAGCTCGATCTGGAAGAGTCTTCTCTCCTTGGAGAATCAGTGCCTCCACATAGTAGCCAGAGACTACATCGACGGCTGGAGTTATCCATCTGATTCTGAGATCATTGGCTTTTGCGCTTGAGTCGGGAAAGGGGAGCTGAAACTGTTTAGTCACTTCTCTTCTTGACATTACTCTCACAAGGACTGATAGGTCCCTCATACCCTCTCTTGGGCTGGTTATGTGGACTGTAATCTCGACAGGCGTGAGTCTGGAAACGAGGCCAGGAATATCTTCACCCGTTTCTCTCTGAATTGAGAAGTCGACAGAGAACAACGGACTCTCTATTGCCTTGACCCTGAGCCGTTCCTTCTTCTCAGAAGTCAGATCAGCATGCCTCACTATTGCTCTGAGATGTGCTGTACTCATCTCCGCCCCTAGTGGCACTCGGAATGGAACTGGGAACATCTTGGATTCTTCTGGTTTCAGTCTTACTTGTCTTGTCAGGAGGGTTTCTGGTCCTCCTATTGACTGAAGCTCTGCAGTGAGCTCGTAGTCGAGTGTCTTGCCTGTTGTGTTAGTAATCTGAACTGTGGGGTTGATATCCTGGTCGGGAACAACGAAGGTGGGAACGCCTGCAAAAGCAATCTTCGCAATCTCCGCCTCTGGTCCCCGCGCAAGGGCAATCTCTGCTGATCTCTGGTCCAAGAGTGTCCCGTTGTATGAAAGCTTTGCGACCAGGGTTACACTAGATGGGTCCTTCATGTTTGTTGGCTTCGGAATGATGATGGACTCATAGGCAAGAGAGAGATTCCTGCCTTGTTTTACTGACTGGGTAACCATAACCTGCTCCTCCCCGTCGGGAAATACCAGACTCATGGTCAGTGTTCCGGGGTCTCCATACTCGGTGTTCCTCCTGACTCTAAGCCACCCTGAGATTCTCCCCCCTATATGGGATGAGTCCGGAGACCGTAGCGAGTCTATGTTCAGCATCACACCAAGTTGGTCTATTTGAAATCGGCTCGACTCCACCGATGTGATTCTATCGTTCCGCTCTACAATTGAAGCCCTAATCAGCCCTGACCTGTTCTCTAGGTCTACATCTAGCTGTGGGACACGCCAAGTAAACGTCGCTGACTTGTCCAATACTTCAGAGATTCCAATCTTTGAGATTTCGCGAGTTCTGCCAGAATCAGCCAAGAACTCGACTACTAGTTCTGCGGCATCACCGAATTCCCTCCCTTGGGAGAAGAGCTCGACCTCACCCATGATCAGATCCCCGGGATTGTACACTGTCCGCAAGTCCGCATCAAGAACTAGCTGCGGCTCTTTCCTAACAAATCCAACATAGAAGGGCTTGGAAATCGCCCTCGCCATCTCGTTTCCCTGTTCATCCTCAAGTCCAATTCTGAGTGCACACCTTTCGACGCCTTGAGAGGCAGCCGTAGGAACGATAAGCACGGGGAGGTTGGAGTTGTCGAACAATACGGTTTCTCCACCCTCGATTGTCAGTGACTCCTCAGTGTCCGCAAGAACTGACTCCTTCGAGAGGGAAACGACAGCTACACTGCAGTTGACCACTTTTGTCTCTGGATAGTTGGTTTCAATGGTGCCGCTGAATAGAACAGGTGTCTGACCGTCTGCGAACTGGGTCGTGATCCCGGGTTTGACTTCGACTCTCATCCAATACGTGTTGACCGTGCTGGCTATGGTTACCTGCTTACCACCAAGTCCAATTGCCACGATGATGTTGTAAGCGGTGACGTCCTTTCTGGTCTGGAACACGATTCTCTCGACATGTATCTGTCCTTGGTCGATTCTAGAAATCGACACAATGCTCTGTTCAGACACATTCCTGTCGGTGTCCTCTATGGTACAGTTCACAGTCAGATTGTCCAGAGATCGGGGGCCAGTGTTTCTGAGTGTCAGAACGAACTCTGCCTCCTGTCCAGCAAAGACTCGATCCACAATCGGAACGATCTCCGGTTCCAAACCCTTCCACCAGCATAGCCATGTGGGCAGTTGGGGAGTTCCTTCCAACGGATCAAAAAGCCAATTCGTGCAGCACTCCCGTGTGATATCTGCAAGACTCTTCATGAGGGCTACCATGTTCATTCCGGATTTCGCGTAAACATCTAGTTGGAGATCCGCTCCAGTCGTTCTTGGTCGTGAGAGCTCGCTTCCAAAGACAGACACTAGAATCGGCTGGATGAAGGGGTTATCGACAATGTCAAGTTCCTCCAGTTCGTTTCTGATCAGGTAGAGCATAGAGGCTACAGCATCACCCAAGAAGCGGTTGCGGCGTTTCTTGTCAACGGTGCCATCATCCTTAATCGTGTGGTTGTATATCTGCGCGAACTCGGAACCCGTTTCCTTCATCGGGCGAAATGGTCCCCACAGACCAGCTGAAATTGCGGATGACCTGTTCGCGGCAAGGACCTTCGCGCCCGGATCTGGTATCTCTCCACCAGCCTCAACAATCCTCTTGGCTTTCAGGGCCAAGGCCTGGAGTATCAACGCTATCCCTACTCTCCTGGGAACAGATAGCTGTGTATCTATCACTCTAAGCTCGATTGTACCGTAATCGGTGAAGGGGTACAAGTCCACCATTCTCGCTATTCCACGATTTACGTGTCTGGCAAACCCCTCTTTGTCAGAACTCTTGAGGTAGGGGATAAACTCAAACTCGTTTGACGGCCCTAGCTGTGTCGTATTCTTCACTAGCCTGATTGACCTCTTGCATCTCGGAGCTCTAGTGATGTCATCCTCATCAACCGAAACCTCATCTGTCGGCTTCTTGTTTTCAAACGGGGAATTGACCGAGATAGCAATTAGATGTGGGATGAAGTTCCTGACCATATTGTATACTGCAATCTTCAATTCCTCGCGAACGCCGGGGCTCAATATATGGTGATGTTCACCGAATGATAGGTTCCTCAGATACTCCTGAGTTGGATTGAGGCCAGTGGAGATGAGTATCGCCCGGGCGTCTTTCGGAAGAGCGTCGTATGAGATTGCAACCAGGGTCTGGGTCCACCAGGCAAGCTCTTCGATTGTTATACAGGGTGGTGTTGCAACTTCGAGAATCCAGGTGAGGCTGGTCACATTTGGATCGTGACCGATGAGAGTATACTCCCCCGTCCTCCCGTCAGGACCTTCATAGCTCGCAACAATCCTAGAGCCTCTCTCACCCTCTTCCGTCTGAGTCGACTGCTTGTACTTCTTCTTGACCGAATCTACTCTCGATGCTCGAATCTTGTTGTCCAGGTATACCTTTGCGTTTGATACAAGCTTGTCGAAGATGTCAAGGATCTCCTCTCCTCTTATCCAAGAGCCATCCTTCTTGATGACTTGGAGTTCCACTTCAATTCCGTGCGCAAAGGGGAGTGGAGTTTCGTCCTCATTAGTTGTCTTTGCACTCATCTGGCAGCACCTAGAAGGATGCGAGATTCTCAAGCAATCTTGACATAACACCGCGGTCTGTAGCAGCTCGTCGTGACAGAGTGAGTTGTGCTATGAGTACATCACGAAACTGTCCAAATACGCGGAGGAGTTCGTGTGCAAGAAGTCCGCCCCCGTATTCTCCATCGTCAAACGCGACGGTGATTCCTGTCTTCTTCAGCATCTTCGTGAAGTTAGTGAGCTGTTGAGCTGACCCAGTTAGGTATCTCTTTCCTATCACTCCTGTTTTGCTCTGTTCAAGCGGTTCGAACATGTTGGCCCATCTGAGCACAATCATGAACCTTGGCTTCACCACGCGCTCTCGCCTGTTCTCCATTTCCCACTCGAGCAATCTGATTGTTCGTTCGGCCGATTCCATTGACTCCCCAGGGTCGGCGGCCTTGATGAGTGACGGAGTCTTGGTTGAAGATGCTGACAGGTCCTCTATCATACCACTCATGGAATCTCCTGGAGTCAACGCAGTTGGGAGAAGAATGAATCCATTCGGAGTCCCCTGTACGCACACCTCGCCATCTTCAATATCCTCTCTCTTCATATCTCTCTCAAGAGATTCCAGGGCTGTTCGGAGTCCTGATACCCTCTGAACGAGGTCCTTCAGGACGTCCTTTGCCTTTTCAAGGTCTTCAGAGAGATCTGATTTCAATGGCGACTCACTCTACTGTAGGAGAAATTGGCGTACCCTTTCCCAAGTCTTAGATGGAGCCACGACTGTTATTATCTTTGCTAGGATTCGCTTTCTGTTTCGAGGACAAGAATCGAATGTCAGGTCTCATTCTCCAGTTTCTTCTTCAACTCTGTGATTCTCTCAACCTGTATTGAGTCTACTCCCAGAATCTCGGCCAACTCTACTGACATGGAATCAAGGAAGTGAGTATAGCCAAGACACTCGTGTATTCGCGACGGGAGTTCTAGGTCCAGATTCACAGGGCTGCAACCATTTGCCAAGAAGATATCAATTGTCGCCTCGATCCGAGCCTGAGTTCTGTTGTCTTCTTCTTTGCTGCGGAGGAAGATGGGCAGGAATGGAGTCTTCGCGCAGGAGGCCGTGCCCTCAATCTCATTGTGACTCGCTTCCGGCAATTCTGAGCTGAACGCCATTTTCTTCGCGTTTTCATTCATCTGACACCGTGCCCGGTATGCAACAGGTATGAGATGTTTCCAGCCAATGAAGAGAGGAACTGCATCCTTGGCCATCTTGGCAAGGTCTGAAGGCGTAGTCGGCATCCCGGACCACAAAGAGGAAACGTCTTCAATATCGGCCGAAACAGTGTCTAGATCCGTGGTTTCCAAACCCGCGAGCGTTTCAAGAATGGGTAGTAGTCCTGACAGTATCATAGGCAGCGCAGCTCGGGGCTGAAAACCTGGCGATAGATTGTGAACCGGAGTGCCACCGGCTTCCTCCTTCAAAGCGCCTCCTGCAGTGAAGGCGATAGTGCTGCTCCCTCGTACCAGTGCTTCCCTGAAGGCGGATAGGGTTTCTTCCGTGTTGCCTGAGTAGCTGACAGCGATTGTAACCCAGCTTTCGTTGATGAACTTGGGCAAAGTGTAGTCGCGGACGCTTAGAATCGGGGTGGTCGTTTCGTCATGAAGATATGCCTTGCATATCTCGCCTGCGATTGCACTTCCGCCCATTCCTAGCAGCAGTATGCCGTCTATCCCCCTTTCATGCATTCGAACTGCTTCCTGCACTAGGTTGTCATTCGGTCTAGACGATTTCAGAAGTTGTGGAAATCCCGCGACCATTGACCTCATGCTTGAGGTATCAATACTCTCTGACCAACTCAACCTAGTGTCCCGCAGAAGATGTCACATTGATGGTCTTAAATCTGATTGGTCCAAAGAAGACGCCCCTCCCTGACTGGACACTAATACAGCGGTGCTAACTCCGCACCTAATGCATGGCAAAGAGGAATCTGTGTAAGGTGTCATAGCATGGGACTGATGAGGATAGCGGCCACTGAGGGAATCATCCCGGCAGGGATGAAGGTGTCTGAATCGCGAAACACGGTCATTCGGCTCAACGGAGGCCAGGAGAGTCATTGAAGAACGACTTGGAGCCGAAGGTCTGGGGTTCATGTCCGAGATATTCCGAAGTCTTGGGCAAGAGGATGCTCAAGCAGTAAGAGAGA
This sequence comes from Candidatus Thorarchaeota archaeon, assembly GCA_016840795.1. Lineage (GTDB taxonomy): Archaea > Asgardarchaeota > Thorarchaeia > Thorarchaeales > Thorarchaeaceae > SMTZ1-83. The sequence goes on from JAEORS010000025.1 coordinate 11,484, forward strand.
GGCAATCGCTAGGAGACTCATTGAGGGATTCTGTGGCTTCTTGGACGGTCATAGGCAACATACTGGGAGCGAAGATGCATGTCCGTTGGGTCTCTGATACAAAAGCAGAGGCTGACCATTCATTGCGTCTGCAATGCGAGAGAACCAAGAAGCATGGGAACATCTACTGTGAGCATGCCCGTCTGCCACACGTAGGCGCTGTAGCAGAAGGCATCTGCAAAGGAGTCAAGATGGCGGTCGTACGACCAGCCGACAATGAAGCTGAGTGCATCAAAGCGCTTGTCTTCTCAGCAGATGATTAAGCTTAAGAGGGCTTCATTGTGCCAGTCCGATGGCGATCAGACAATGCTGAAGGCGGTTGTGTTCGATTTGGACGGGACTCTTACTGTCTTGGCACTCCCGCTTGATGCTATGCGAAATGATACCAAGAAGTTCTACGTGACGAGAGGCATGCCTGCTGAGCTAATTGATCCTGAGGACGGAATATCAAGTACCACTGTCAAAGCAAAGGAATACTTCCATTCGCAAGGAATCCCCATAGATGAGTGGAAGTCGATGCAAGCCGAGATAGACGGTATACTCAGTACACATGAAGGATGGGCCGCAACCGATGCGAAGCTCATCGACGGGTCTTTGGATGTTGTGCGAGAACTGAAGGCTCGTGGTCTCAAGACAGCCATTCTCACCAATAACGGAAGGAGCGCTGTCGACCTGATCCTCTCAAAGATACCAATGAGTGGCCTCTTCGACCTGATCCAGACTCGGAATGAATCACCTAGTCCCAAACCCTATCCCGACGGACTTCTGAGTGTAGTAAAGAAGCTCGGCGTTGGTATTGATGAAGCAGTCTACGTCGGTGATGCTCGCATTGACGCGGCCGCAGCTACTAGGGCCGGAATAGAGTTTTGGGGAGTCGCAACAGGAGAGACCTCCAAGGATGAGCTGTTCAAGGCCGGTGCCCACCGGGTCTTTGATTCTCTGACCCAGATTCCTGATGCCATTGACTCAAAGCGCTAGGATTCAATGCAAATGAAATAGCCAGAAAACCGCGCCAAAACCTAGTAAATTTATTCTCAAACAAGATTTGCTTAAATACTTCTTGAGACATGTCTTGGTGTGAAGGGCGTTTGGGGCCGTTCTCTCTCATACGCTTCTCTCTCCTCCTTCCAGCGTTCTCTCCGGCCCCTTTTTGCCCTCCTATTAATCTCGTCAGGAGAGATCAGGTTGTTTCTCACGGAAACTCTCAACGTCATGAGATGTAGTCTATCCTCTTAACGCCAACGACATTAGTGATTAGAAGTTAATATATCATATGGTATACGTTTATATACTAGTTATGTCTAACATATATGTGGATTGGGGGTCCGATTCCATCTCCTCTCCTCCCCCTCTCCCTCCTCTCAAAACCGCAAGTCAACGGAAACACGCGCTGACAAGCCTGTTTTTCGGACCCCCTCTCTCAATCCCATTTTTCGTGATTTAGCAGGGCAGACGTCCAGCAAGTTTTAAAGGCAGACCTAGGTCGCCATCGCACGGAGAATGCAACATGTCCAGTGCAAGAAAAGCTGTGGACAGCACTTTTCGGAGAATCCTCATCTATACAGCCGAGATTATCATGTCCATTGTTCTACTAGTCGTTCTCTGCATGCCTCTTGTTCTTAGTATCCCAACTTGGTTGCAGACTGTCCTGCTCGGAGTTCCAAGGCAAGACGTTCTCCTTGATGCCGTGACCTTGTTTGGTCAGACGGGTGCATTCGTAGTCACACTTGGTCTGACAGGCCTGAGTATGGTAGTCGGCTATCTTCTCCTTTCCAGACTCACCCCGAAGATGACTTCCGAAGAGGAAGAAGAAGAGGAGGAAGAGCAGGGCGAGGAAGACTGAACCTAGCTCAGACCTACTTTCTCGGAAATCCTCTCCACCAACGCCTCAAATGCTGCCGTCGACAGCGAATCTTTCTGGTTTGTTACGAAGGGGGTTCCACTGTCGCTCAACTTGATGATATCGGGATCAAGCGGCAAGCTTCCCAAATAGTCAACTTCGTACTCCTTTGCAGCGTCTTCTGCTGCACCCTCTCCGTATAGTCTGTGCGACTCCCCGCAGCTGGGGCAGGTGAACTCAGCCATATTCTCGATAATCCCCATAATGGGAGTTCCCATCTTCTTGACAAGCTGAGTTGCCCTTCTTGCGTCAAGAACAGCAACCTCTTGCGGTGTTGTCACAATGACGACTCCGGTGATGTCTGGAATCAGCTGAAGAATGCTGAGTATCTCATCTCCGGTTCCAGGAGGCAGGTCTACTACGAGCATGTCCAACTCGTCCCATCTAACATTGCCCAAGAACTGACTGATTGCCTTCGCAACAATGGGCCCTCTCCAAGCCACGGCATCATCTTCATGACGTAGTAGGAATCCCATACTCATTACCTTGATACCGAGCGGGCCAACGACTGGTTCGATTTGCTCTCCGTCGGTATGTGGATGTTGTCCCTCAAGGCCTAGGAGCTTTGGAACATTCGGCCCGTATATGTCAACGTCCAAGATGCCAGTAGCAAGGTTCCTCTCTGCGAATGACACTGCGAGATTTGTCGCTATAGTGGTCTTTCCTACACCGCCCTTGCCCGAAAGTACAACAATCTTGTGTTTCACCTTCTTCATGGCCATTTGAATCTCAGGTGGGATTGTCGGCATGGTCATAGTGATTCCTCGGTCCCCGTCCGACTGGTGGCTGGATATAAAGCATCAGATATGACGAGGCCTCTGCCAGAAGCCTCGATTCTCGT
>JAEORS010000219.1:0-3871 GCA_016840795.1 Candidatus Thorarchaeota archaeon
TACTGGTTCTGGGATTGGTCGTATTACAGGAAGAACGAGAAGGATCACGATCTGGAAGAGTAGATCCGTCGGCTGCCGGTTCAAATCCGGCCGTCCCGACCACTTATTCTATAAGACTTTGCCCCGTGCTATGATGGATGAAGCTACTTTCACGAATCAAGTTCTGATTGAGTGTATGAAGACGTTTCCTGCTAGTCCTGCCAAAAGATAGTCCACGGTCTTCCTACTAGCAGGATGTCTACTTAGGTTGCCAATAGAGAACGCCCACATGACTCTCCTCACAACTTATCAGACGCTGATGTCCAACGGCATTCTCCATAGCCACTCGTTATGTCCCAATCGATATACCAAGAGAGCACACAAGATCCTTGTATCGATTACGGATGGTGACTTCCGTGACGCGTGAAACCCGAGATATATCTCTCTGGGTTCGCCTGTCCTCTTCAAGAATCCCTGCGATGTACAATGCAGCCCCTGCGATACCACCGGGGCCTTTTCCTATTGTAGTACCCTTCTCCTGGGCCTCTACGACTATCTCAATGGCCTTCCTCGTGGTTTCTCCCCTAAGCCTAAGATCAGAAGACAGCCTAGGTATCAAGTCGCGTGCTGACGGCAGCGGCACCCTTATGTTCGCTTGGGATAAGACTAGGCGGACAGATTGACCAAGCTTCTTTCTCGTGGCCTTAGACTCTGTCGAAACCTCTTCAAGTGACCTCGGAATCCGGTGAATCCGGCATGCGAGATATATTGATGCCGCAACAAAGGCGTCTGTGCTTCTTCCTCGCACTAGCCTCTTCTTCAAAGCCTTCCTATAAATCAGAGCAGCAGTCTCCCGTGTATCACGTGGAACTGCAAGCTGTGAAGCAAGCCTCCTCATCTCGCTCATTGCGGAAATCAAGTTCCTATGATCAGGACCTTGGACTCTACTTCTGAAATGCCATTTCCGCATCCTGTAGATAGCCGCCCGACTCTTTCCCGTAATGGATCTGCCAGCAGCGTCCTTGTCCCGCCAGTCAATTGCAGTTGAGAGCCCCTTGTCAGCAATTGTGAGACTCATTGGCCCTCCAGTTCGTTCTCGTGATTGTTTCTCCTCTGCTGTGAATGCCCTCCATTCAGGCCCATTATCAAACGTATGGTCTGATACTACAAGACCACAGGACGTGCAGATGTTGTCTCCACGAGGTTGGTCTTCTGTAAATGATTCTCCCCCGCAACTAAGACACGTTTTCTTCTCGATTTTATGAGTACCTTTCCTTCTTTCTGATATCGTCATTTCTACCCACTCCGTTGTCACCCTAGCGACTATTAGCAAGCTGAAAACTCATCATCAGACCCTTCAAGACTGGGTGTTCCATAATCCTGACTTGTCTTGCATTCTTATGGGGTCCCACATAGACACCAAACACAACAAGGAGCCCATAGGGGCCACCATCTGGTGAGGGAACCTGTGCAGCCAACCACTTCTTCCGTGAAAGGCCATGCCCTGTCAGAAACTCTCGCGATATGCGGACAACTCCACCTAGTTCCGTGGAAGTGACTCTACCCATATCAAGACTGGTTGTAGACTCTTGACAGAAGTGACGAATCAAGACCTCTAAGGTGTTGTGATTATGATTCCTATTCCTATATGCCTTGATGACAAACTCCAGTATTCCTCTTGGGGTTATTGCCATTCTAAGATAGTACCCCGACTCAGGGAATTTGGAAATGGTCATCGCTGTACCTGACCAATCCACTGAGAAACCAATCGGTGGCAGCTTTCTATTCCAAGCCTCAGATGGTGTGGAACAGACTACTCCATGGCTCATCTAGCGTTTCTCCTCTTGGGCATCATCATTCTGAGAGGATTCAGTCTCGTTTGACTCATTGAAATACGATCTATCAGCAGTCATTCTGGCAACTATGGCCATTCTTCTTTCAATATCATCCCATTCTGCAATTGGCAGTTTCATGTCTAGGGTAACATCTTCTTTCATTGCATTCACTTCTCTCATAATGGCTTAGCGCCAAAGTAGGAGGCATCGGGATAGTACTATCTCCGAACACCTCATTATGGGCCAGTCAGTAGTATGGTTTCTCGTGCGGCCAACAAGAGATTACTGCCAAACTCACTTTCTACTTGATATCTCAACCATTATCTGGTCATAGTCGGCCCTTATAAGGGTGCTCTCCTTTCCCTTTTAAGACACGAGAAGAATCTCGTAAACCTCTCTTGATTCCTATGAAACACAAAAGAAGGATGACACTCTGACTTGAAGATTGAATGAGCCACAAGACTGGTTCTTCTCCGGCTCAAATCCGGCAGTCCCGACCAACATCTAATTCTTTCAGTTACCAACAAGAAACCATCTTAGTTATAAGGAAGTATACTATAGTTAATACTGTGAAGCTCAAATGAAGCCTGTTGAGATTGTGAAGGATGTCTACTGGGTTGGTGCAATTGACTATGATGTACGAAACTTCCATGGATACAGCTATACCACTCATCATGGAACCACATACAATGCATATCTCATAGTCGGCGAGAAAGTCGCGCTTGTCGATGCAGTTCTTGGTTCCTTCTCTGAAGAAATGTTCTCTAGAATATCCAAAATCATCAATCCTGAGAAACTCGATTACATGATCTCGAATCACACGGAGATGGACCATTCTGGTTCAATACCCGACGTACTGAAGATTATGAAGAACGCTAAGCTAGTCTGTACACCCAAGGCTGTTGATGAACTCGAGAAGCATTACCCAGATGGGTGGGACATCCAAACGGTGAAGACTGGGGATGAGATAGACCTCGGAGGAAAGACGCTGAGATTCTACGAGGCTCCGATGCTACATTGGCCCGAGTCGATGTTCACGTATTATGTGGAAGAGGAGGCACTCTTGCCTAACGATGCCTTTGGACAACATTACGCCACCGAACAGCGTTTCGCCGACGAGGTCGACCAATATACTCTATGGAAAGAGGCAGGGAAGTACTATGCCAATATTCTATGGCCATTAAGTCGAATGGTACAACGGAAGATCGAAGAAGTGATTGAGCTAGGTCTTCCAATCAAAATCATCGCCCCATCTCATGGTCTAATCTGGCGAAAGGATCCACTGCAGATTGTCACAAGGTACTTGGAGTGGGCTAAGGGAGAACGAATGGAAGACAAAGTAGTGATTACCTGGGACACAATGTGGCAAAGCACAACGAAACTAGCACGTGCAATTGCCGAAGGAATCAGCAGCCAGGGATTGAACCCCCTGTTGCGACTCATACCGCACAGTGATCGAAGCGACATAATGGCTGAGCTACTTGAAGCAAGAGGGATAATTGTGGGGAGCTCTACTCTTCATAATGATATTCTGCCCACCGTGGCACCGATTCTCTCAGATTTTGAGGTTCTGAAACCGAAGGGGAAGAAGGCAGCTGCATTTGGATCCTTTGGGTGGGGTGGAGGAGCTGTGAAGAGAATTCAAGACTCAATGGAGCGCGGGAAGATGGAGATTGTAATGGACCCATTCACAGTGAAGTGGGTGCCGACAGAGGCAGAACTTAACCAAGCCTACCAATTCGGAGTGGACTTCGCGAAGAAGGTAAAATAACACTTGACAGATTCAGAAGTAGAATATGATGTGGCGATTGTCGGAGGTGGTCCCGCCGGACTATCAGCAGGAATCATAGCTTCATACAAGGGTCTCAAGACCATTGTATTTGAAGGCGGAACTTGGGGCGGTCTTTTGTCAACGATTTACCCATACAAACATGTATTCAACTACCCTGGCACCCCGAAAGTCTTGGCCACACATCTCGTTGCAGAATGGGTACGTCAAGCTGCAGATTTGGGAGTTCTTCTAGTCAAAGAACGCGTGACGGAGATCACCAAGAATC
>JAEORS010000026.1:0-14203 GCA_016840795.1 Candidatus Thorarchaeota archaeon
AGGGGACCTCCCTTACCAAACGACCTTGCAACATTCTGAACGTACGATGCCTTCTGTCGGGATAGACCTACACTACGAAGCTCCTCCTCTGTCTTTGCCAGGATTGCCTCTGGAGTCATTTCTCCTAGAAGTTCAATCAATCTATCGAGAATGGTACGTGCAGCCTTACCTGACAATTGCTGATAGACGATGGACCTAACGAGCATGTCGAACGGTGACTCATTCGAAGGATCTAGTTCCAGTCTTGTAGAGCTCACGACGTCCCCAAGCTCGGGTACCTTCTTGATGAATCGAGTCAGAACCCTTTTCGTGAAGATGTTCGGCATCACAAATAACAACGTCAGAAGTATCAAAAAAGGTAATGATTCACGCCGTGATTTCGGATTTTTGTTACCTTAGTGCTACAACCGCCCTTGTTGTCCAAATCTCTCGAGATGAGTGAACTCTTTGACCTCTCTCCTTGGAGGCGGCTTAGGATCCTCATCGGCAGTACCTAACAAGACTACGGCCATGGGTCGCACATGTGAGGGTAGGTCGAGCACTCTTGAAGCACCTCCCTCATCAAATGCTCCGACCCACCCAGTACCGAGTCCGAGGTCCTTTGCCGCGAGGAGAACATTCTGAATTGCGGCAGCAGTGTCCTGAATGACGTACAAGGATGTGCCCCGGTCACCATATCTCCCACCGGTTCGGTTCAGGTCTGCACAGAAGACAAGTAGGACTGGAGCAGTCAGCATGTACGGCTTACCGCCACAGGCATCGACCAAATCAGCCTTTTGTGAATCAGACCTGATCACAACTATCTCCCAGGGCTGAAGGTTGCCGGCGGAAGGTGCCCATCTAGCCGCCTCGAGTAGATGTTCTATCTTGCTTGAGGGGATTGGGTCTGACTTGAAGTTGTGAATGTGACGTCTCTTCTTGATGACCGAGAGAATATCCATCTAAGATCCTCCATAATCCATTGTCGGGCCTAGTCAATGCGAGGGGTCGTTACTACTTATCATCATCTGTCAACGCGTCAACACACTTGCCTACCCGACAGAAACAATAGGAGGAACAATCGTTGATTGTTTCTTGTGAGTCTGATGACTAGAGTGCTGGCAATAAACGGGAGCGCAAGAATGGAGAAGGGACAGACCGCGAAGATGCTAGCTGTATTCTTGCAGGGTATGGAAGAAGCGGGAGCCTCTACTGAAATAATCTACGCCAAACGCCTGAAAATCAGACCTTGTATGGGCGATTTTCAGTGTTGGTTTGAAAAGGTAGGAGAGTGCATCTATTCCGATGACATGCAGGAAGTGGTCTTCCCAAAGATGCGAGAGGCAGATATTCTGGTGCTGGCAATCCCAATCTATTTTCCATTCCCTGGAGAGATGCAGAACCTGCTAAACCGGTTGATGCCACTCGTTGAACCAATCCTCGAGTTCCGAAACGGCCGCACTCGAGCGAAGTTCCACGACAACGTGAACATCTCCAAGATCGCCCTGGTATCTACCGGAGGGTGGTGGGAGAAGGATAACCTGAGCGCAATCGTCAAGTTCGCGGAGGATTTTGCTCGTGATGCCAGCATTGAGTTTGCGGGCTCCGTACTCAGACCCCACGCTTTCTGGATGTCAGAAGAAGAAGAGAAGGAAAGAGAGGTTCTTGATGCAACGAAGCGAGCCGGATTCCAGCTGGTCAAAGAGGGCAGAATGACAGCCGAGCTGCTTGACATCATCAGCCAGCCGCTAGTTTCTGAGAATGAACTTCGCGAATGGTACAACGCGGCCTATGGGAGAGCGAAAAAGGGATTGGACTAGACCTGTTGTCAAGACGCTGGATATAACGCGGTCTTATCAAAGAAGTGTAGTGTATAGACCACTCTCTATGACATCATCGGACAGACCCGGTGAAAATAGTACTAGGCTTTCGATGAGCCTATCCTTTTCAGACGGCATCACTGCAAGAAATGACACGGTGCTGTTGTACGCGACAACGTTGTCGCGAATGGTCCAACGGCCAACCTCCTCCCACTCTTCTGGAATGAGTCCATCAGCGTACAGTATTGCCACCTTGACGCCGCGTTCATCTGCAATGATTCGCAACATTTCCGCACTCATCGACCCATTAAGCAGCATCTGCCCCACATCAAGGGTACCGATACCCCATTTGTCAACACACACAATGTCGGACAGGTAGTTTGCACAACCTATGTCATTCATCAACACTGTTTCACCAGTGTAGAACCTATCAAGAAAGAGACCCATCTGGTATTGCTGCTCGTAGATGTTTTTGGATGCGGTAGGTGTCCAGTAGATCCACAGGGCGCCTCGTCCAACCAACGGTGCAATGAACAGTATAACTAGGCCCAGTCCGTACAAGCGATTCCTGTCTAGACTCGCTCCTATTGCTGGCATCCTTATAGAAGGCAAATCCAGTTCGGACAGGAACTGGCGGGCCTGAATTGAAACGGCGAGGATGCCAAGTGCGACCAAGTATGCCTCATACCTGAAGAACCATCCAATCCTTCCCAGCTGGAGATGGAGAAGACAGGCTGAAATGAATATGAGATTCATCACGTTGTTCTTGTGCCAGAATCCATGTTCTTGAAACCTAGTCAACTTGACAGTCGCGACTAAGAGTACAAGCAGGTGCGGTGATACCACCAGAGCACCAATACCGCGAATGAGGAATAATGCAATGCCCTCATTCATTGCATCGACACCCTTCACGACCAACGAGTTTGGGAGAAGTAGCCAGCCATTCTGCACAGATACTATACCATATGCAAGCCAAGGAAGACCGGCCACTAGCAGAACAGCCAGAGCGTGACTCCAATCTCTCTTCATCAGGAACAAGAAGGCTACTGGTAAGGCCAGGAACACGGATTCAAAGCGAACTGCAGAAACAAAGAAGGTGACCACCAACAAGAGCAGTGAATCCCTGTTGCTACTCTCTTCTAGGGAGAGGATCCTTGAGGAGAGAACGAAAAAGAGGAGGGACAGGATTATGTGAAGCGTGTGCTCCATTCCCGTGAAGACAAGACCCGGCAACGATGTGAAGAAGACAAACGATAGCAGTACAGCAGTGATATACTGCGAGCTAACATCCAGGTCCTTGAGCAATACGTAGAATGTCACTACGGCGATCGATGAAAGAATGACATTGAGAGCCAATGGAACCATGTCAGTGATACCAACTAGAACGAACGCTGCAGAAATTATCAGGTTCCAAAGCGGCGACGATGAGCTAGAGCTGAACTCGTATCGAGTCACCCCGAAGACGGAGTATTCGTTCAGATTCCTGGAGATAGCCAGATGAATGTATATGTCGTCAATTGTGTAGACCATAGAACCGGAGTTTATCGTCAGGATTGCAAGAAGCACTACTAACAGTGACAACCACAGGCAGGAAAGTGCGATTATTACTGGAAGATGTCTAACCTCCCAATTAGTGACCTCCGCCGACTTCATCTTGAGCTGCATCCCGGTCATATTCGCGAATCCGCTCGTCTGCCGATGTTCAAGAATCGTTCTTGACTCCGGATTTATTTCTTTTGCAATCTGGGCACCTAAACGTCGCAGCAAATTGCCTATCTAGACACCCTAGATGATGCAAGCTTCAGAATATACTGCTTGAGTTCCTTCGACATTGTAACTGAGAACCGCTTGGAGAGACGCTTCGATTTGAAACGCTTCATCTTGACGTCAAGGCCCTTTTCTTTCAGCATCTCTTTGACCGGTTTGAATCTCTCAAGAGTAGTCTTCTTCACGGGCATCTTTAGATTCTTCAAGACCTCAAAACCATGCACCGTAAGCCAAAGCGGTTCCAGGTGGACAACTCCATTCTTCTCCGGCACAATGGTGTTTTCAAGCTCCTTCTTGCGCCCCCTTCTAATCCTTGCAGTTAGAGTCTTCCCTCTTGTCTTCTTGAGCTTCTCAATGTCTAGGAAGAATGATGATCCACCACCAATGAGCTGCTCTCGGAGAAGCTCAACGATGCCATAATAAAGCCGATTCTTCACTTTGGTGAAGTTGAGGTCATCCTCAATTGAGTCCATCACAGGTATGATGTCCTTGTCAACTCCTGAGATCTCGGGCATATCTAGATCCTGAAGGAATCCCCTCTTGGCTGCGAATCTTCTATGCCCTGATAGCCGTCGTAGATACACCTTGTACCTTCGCTTCACTTCATCCCATCCGTGTTCCTTGAAGACCCTACGAATGGGACGCCACTGTATTCTCTTCACGCCGGTATCTCCCCACTGTACCCTTGGTCCAGCATGCTCAAGCATGGAATCGGCCTGTAGAATCACGTCTGGCTCAACCAATACAGTTAGGCGCTCCGAGCTAGTACAGAGAAGGCTTGAAACGTCCAACGAGAAGATGTGGTTCTTCTCCAGATTCAGACTCTTGATCTGTTTGCAGCCAATTAGTGAGTCAATGTTGAGTTCCGTGAGCTCATTACTGTGGAGTGATACCTCCTCCAACCTCGAAGCCTTGGATATCGGGCTGAGGTCTAATGTCCTGATCTGATTGTCACCGAGATTCAGATTGGCCAGGAGTTTCAGACCACTTAGAGGGGTGAGGTCAATCTCTTCGACCCTATTGCTTTCAATACTTAGTTTACGCAGGTTGACGTTCTGCGCCAGAGTAGACGTGTTGAGCTCGGAGATAGAATTGCCACCGATGTCCACATAGCTGAGATTCTCGCACTCTGCTAGTGGTGACAAGTCCAACTCAGTTAGATTATTGCTCTCGAGGCTTATTGATGATAGCGCCTCACAAGAGCTGAGTGGAGAGAGGTCCAGTGTATCTAAGTTGTTGAAATCAAGAGAGAGATATCTGATTCCCTTACATTCGCTTAGAGGTGACAAGTCAAGGCCCCTCAGATTGGTGTTGGATACATTCAGACTGGTGAGATTGATGCATGATCCTAGAGGGGACAAATCCAGTTCGCTCAGCCTGTTTCCAATTATGTCCACACTTCTCAGCTTCTTGCAGAACGATAGAGGTGTTAGATCGATTTCCCGTAGATTGCTTGAAGAAACGTAGAGGGTCTCTAGATTAGTGCATATGGCCAATGGAGAGAGATCGAGTTCTGCAACCCAACCTACAGCTAGCCAGAGTCTTTTCAGATCAATACAAGAACCGAGAGAAGAGAGGTCAATCTCAATGGCATCACCTTCCGAGAGAGTCAACTCCAATCCCCCATAGTAATGCTCTGTTACCTCCTGCATCATGAACGGACTCTGCTTCGTGACATACCGAACATGAGGCTTTGACCATTGAGCAATCTGCTTTGCTGTTTTAGTCATAGAATCACAGAGCCGCGGCGGCAGCAGGTAATGCTCAGAAGCCAAGCCAACGTAGATATTGAGTTTCTCACTCCACGACTCCAGTCTAGTAGTTGGAACACTTGCAAAGATTCCGTCGTTGCCCTCTGCAAAGCTGCTGATCTCATGAATGACCTCAAGTATTCTGAGGGGTACTTCCTGAGGATGTTTCTTCGATATCCTTGAGAGGCTTCTGTGCCAGGAGTCCAATTGCGGTCGAGGCACCTTGACTGAACCCGTCATCACATCCCTTTCCCAAAACCTAGTGACCCACTGAGGTAGATTTGTATTCAATGTTACTACAGAAGTGACGGGACTATCTCAACCTGGCCATTGCTCTCAGGAAGTGATTCCAAGCGTTCGGAGTAAGACCACCTCTTGGCTCGAGTGTGAAGAGACCTCTATACCCCCAACCATCTCTAATGGTTTCAATGACCTCCCAAAAGCTGAATGGAGCGTCATCTAGGGTCCAGTCCTCTCCTTCCAGACGTCCCCGCAGATGAACATTGACGATTTGCCCCTTAATATCCTCAAAATGCTGCAGTTCATCGTACATGGACGCCCACTGCGTATCCAACACGATCGAGTCAAACAGTCGCGTAAGTGAAAACGGAGTGTAATCTGGGAGATGAGTTGGAACATTCTCAATTGCAGGGATTACATCTGGATGCGATGATGCCGCATCGATTAACGTTCTCCGGAGGAATTCGGGATCGAACTTCTCGTTCCACGTATCCCAGAGATGAAAGACAGCCATCTTCGCTCCAACAGATTCTGCTAGACTCAATGTATCATGTAGCAGCCTAATACCTCTGGATACCAGTTCCAGATCTCCAGAACAGAGGCAAATTCCAACGTCTCTGTTGGCGTGGATAGACAGGATTGGGACGGAGGACTCCTTAAGCAGGGCTCCCAGCCGTGTGTAGTCGTACTTAGGAGCCTTCTCCCAGACCCTATGACGAGGCCCTCTTCCATAATCATCCCGGTTATATTCATCCCGGGGAGGCTCACGACCGTCCCATTCGGCCAAGGCTTGGAATTCGAAGCCGTCGACAACCCTCAGATTCATCAGACGCTGCATCACCTCGATGGTACTTGGTAGGTCCGCATAGTCTCTGCCGATTAGGCGATTAAGGGGAGCAGTAGTGATAGACAGCTTCTGCAATTGTATTCACTCTAGGCCTTGACCGTCTGTTCGCTTATATGGCAAACGGCGTGTGAAGTTGATGAAGCACTACCTCACAGGTGAGCTATATCTCTTCGTTGAGAATCATGAAAGCACACGAGGTAACGTTGAACTCCCTCTCATAGGAGGCCAGTATCTCTCTCGCTTCTGGATCTTCCTCTGCAGACTCGAAGAATGAGTCCCAGTCATCAACATCATCGAAGACCATCTGCTCAGTGTATCTATTTGTGTCTGGAGTTTCCTGATATGAGAAGTACCTCTTAGGTGAGTCCATCGGTGTGAAGAGTTCGTATCTTCTACATCCCCGGGACTCGAAAAAGGGCTTCAAGCGCTCTTTGGCGAATCTCAGAAATCCTTCAACCTTCTCCTGAGGTACATCACAAGACCACTGCACCATAATCAATGGGAACCACCACCTACGGGCCTAGAGTGCCCGTGCTCGGCTTAAGAATAGTCACTTCTTGGACTGTACCAATCTGACGATGACAGCGAGTGCTAGAATGACACCACCGATGAACCAGATCGCATAGTAGGTCTCGAGAGGAATGCTCCACATGGGCATATCAAGCTGAGCAAAAGCATGTGGATAGTCAGTAGTGACATAGTCCACCCCCAGACACCAGAGCTGGTCGTAACGAAAAAGTGCATTCACCGTCCAGGCATTGACCGGGATTCCGCTCTGATCGCATACCGAGAAGAAGCTGGCATCGAGCCCGTGATAGCAGTTGAGCATGTCATAAGTCATACTGGTAGAGATTGTGACAGAAGGTGCGCTTGAAACGTCGACTCTCAATGCGGTTATCATCTCAGGAAAGTGTTGTTCCGTGACGTCGAGCCAAGTTGTGTTGCCGGAAGTAACCCAGATGTGGTCGTCGATTCCTGCGCTATGTAGTATCGTGAGACAGGTATTCAGATAGTCCGAGTGGAAAGGATGGCCCACCGGAGGAGGCCTGAAGTCGACGTTCAGAATGAGTCCCTCGTTCACAGCGAAATCGAGGACGTCACTCAGAGTTGGAATCCCAGCTCCCTGATATTCGGTGAGTGCTGCAGCAGTCACTAGACCCTGCGCTATCGACTCAAATGGATCCACTCTCACAAACCAAGCACCTGCATTCAATGTTTCAAGCTCTGATGCATTGAACCATGAGGCATCCTCAGTCTCCCGACCAGGAAACGCATCAGCCACATCTGTTGTACGTTCCAATGAATCATCGTGCATCAGAAAGGGCACACCATCGAGACTTATGCGCACATCGACCTCAATGCCTGAGATTCCGTGAAGAAGAGACGCCTCTGCAGCTTCCAGTGTGTTCTCTGGTCCAAGGGCAGCTCCACACCTATGACCTATCGTCAGCGGTTTCATGGACTGAAGACCCCGCGTGACGTTTGATGGGACAAGGAAAAATGGGGTCACAAAGGCTGCAACATAGGTGGCCAGCAATACCATGACCACGAGTCCCGCTCTTGCCTTTCTCCGTGTTGTGCTACTCTGAATGGCCTGCATGGCGGCGACGAAGGATGGAGCGACAACATAGGCTGTGACGACTAGCACCGTCTGGACACTAACGATGATGAAGGGGCTCAAGTATTCCAACGCCTCAAAGAGAAGAACACGGTCATCACCCCAGAGCAATGCTAGAGCAAAGAAGATCAGCAAGTATAGCAGACTCAATGTAGGAGGTAGAATCTTATTCAGCCTGCGGGGTCGTACGTGATCATTTCGGACCAGGATTCTAAGTGAGCCTACCATCAGAACCAGTGAATAGACTAGAGGTAAAACGGAAAATGCTGCAATCAGCATCACATAATTCACTCTAAGCCCAATAACGTCGCCAAGAAACTCGTTGATTCCCTTCCAATATCCCTGTACCAACAATGCAATGCTCAAGAAGATGACAAGAACCAAGAATGTGACTGCATAGCTGAGTAGCCACCTTCTTCCACGTGATTCTGTGAGCATCTCGAGACTCCAATCTGGGAAGGGACCTTGTCCGATATGTCTTCATCGGTTCAACGAGGGGACTTCAGTGACTTCATAAACCGCATTGACTATTGTTCGGCAAAGGACTCCGTGGAACTGATGACAGAGGACTTCCTCACAGAAATCTACAAGGACCTACCCAAGCTTGGTCCGGGGTCTCCTGAAACCGCAAGGAGAGTGTACGCCGCGCTGGAGCTGCCAAAGAGGCCAGTTATCTTGGATGTGGGATGCGGTACGGGAATGACATCTATTGAGCTAGCTAGAATCTCAGGAGGAAGAGTATTCGCCCTCGACATAAATCAGACCTTTCTTGATATCCTTAAGGAGAGAGCAACAGAACAAAGCCTGGCCGAACGAATTGAAACCATAAGGAAGGACCTTAGATCTATGGACTTCGAGGAAGACTCGTTTGACTTGATTTGGGCCGAAAGTGTCGTTTTTGCGGTTGGTTTCGAGACTGCGCTTAAGGAGTGGCGTAGATTCCTCAAGCCCGGCGGATATCTGGTCATCTCTCTCCTGGTTAGACTTGATGATAATGCCCCAATCGAAGCCAAGGACTATTGGGAGCACGTCTATCCGTCCATAATGACACAAGATGAGGTTCAGGACGCAATTCTCAAGGCGGGATATAGGCTCCTAGGCACCCTCAGAATCCCTGATTCAGACTCTTGGGAAAACTGCTACGGACCTCTTGAGGAAATCCTCGGGGAGCTAAGAGACGAATACGCCAATGACAAGCAGAAGAGAGCCGTGTTGGACATGAACCAAAGGGAGATTGACATCTTCAGGAAATATGGGTCTGAACACTATGGTTTCTTGGTCTATTCGATGCAGGCTTGATATAACCAGCTACAGGCCAATCCTATCGAAGATTAGAGGCCACAGGAATGAACCCACGAATCCTACAACCGCATATCGAATCAACCGAAACCATGTGCCAGTAGGAAGGAGGAGTGGCAAGCCATACATGAAGACGAGTACGAGAACAATCCCCAGGACCACACGCAGTACTAGACGCCATCTCTGGCCGTTCTTAGCCTCAGTTGTGAAATTGACGAACCTGCCTTCCAGCCAGAGTCCAATGGCGAATCCTACTATCAGACCGCCTGTAGAACCGAAGTCGTCACCTGGAGCAGTGAAGACTAGGTCAGTGATTGCTGTTGCCGCGATACCGAGGACTAGGAGGGACAGATAGAGGACATCACGACTGTATCTGGATAGGAATACGCTGATTGGCGTCTCGAGCCTCCAGAACGTGATGACAATCAACAGACCGACGGCCCATCCTGCGAGCACATCACCAAGCCAGTGAACACCAAGGTAGATCCTTGACAGACCTATTAGGACTATAATTGTCACAAACACCACAGCTACCCACCACTTCTTCAACTTGATACTCAGCCAACTGTAGACAACAGTGGAACTCTGCGCATGACCACTAGGTAGACTATAGCCGGATGCAGTGGCACCGGGAAGCCAATCAGAGACAGGCGGACGTGGGTTCGCAAACGTGCCCTTCAACCAGAAATTGACCGCTCCAGAGAACAAGTAAATCAGCCCGAAGATGATGGTTTCTCGCTTTTTGACCGCCCAGAAACCAAGCACAAGAATCAACAGGTATGCGTTTGAACCTCCTAGCTCTGTCACGGCGAGGAAGAACTGATCAGCCCAGGGCATGGTATCCCTGAGAATGTCAGTCCACATTATGTCGAACAGATTCATGATTCTTCCCTTCCTCTAGCACGCAGCAGGTCGGAGGTCTAGTTCCTTGCTCCTTATTAATCCAAGCAGCTTGAGTTGCTAGAGGTCTAGCGGAGGCAGGGGCAGATATTCCCAAGTCATTGGTGTTTACATCTGCCCTCTGGCATCGATAGCCGCGGTCGTCCATGAAGCGGCACATTCAGAACTCGAGTTCCGTTTCTTCATTCTCGATACTCATATGTCCGCTCCATTCTTCTCAGTGCCAGCTCTACAGGCACGTACACGATTGCGGCTATGAATACCAGAATGAACCAGACTCCAAACTTGGCGTTCAGCTCTGCGAAGGGGCTTGGAATCGGGAAGAAGAGAAGGTCTGCCAGCGTAAGAGTGGCGGGCGCTATAGCTGAGAGGAGGAAACCCCCGGCAAAGACAAAGGCTGCATAGCCGTCGGTTACCATGTGCTTGTATTCATCCCAAGGCACTTTGCCCCTTCCTTGTTTCAGAAAGAGCATATGCAACGACGCTACCAAGATGCTGATTGTTCCCATGTCCAAAGGGTAGAGCCACTGCTGTGCAACTATAGCCACCTCCTCTGTGCCTCCCGACAGGCTTGTGAAGAACAGACGCATTATGAATGGGAGAATGGCAACAAGGAAGCAGAGGATGTAGAGAATCCCGGCTATCGCCCCTCCTAGGATGGGATAATCCTCGAAGAACCGTCGCACCCAGACCCAGAAAAGGCTGATGAAGAAGAATGTAAGGAAGAAGAAGCCTATGGCGAAATAGACATCTTCTATGACACTGATCTCATACTCTGTAAGACTGAACGCCGCAAGGCCGATGGCTAGCCCAAACACGGCGTCGGTGATTATCTGAATCGCACGACGCTCAGACCTCTGGTGTATACTCTCCTGTGCCACCACCACGACGACCGGCTGACACGCCATTGTTTTGATTTATAGTTTTTTTGATTATCTGGACAGCGATGATTCTTGCTTCTCTGAAGAGTGGAAGCCAATACCATGAAGGAAAGACGCTCCAGGCAAGCACTCAACATTGGTAAAAGAACTCCAATCAAATCATCTTTATAGTCAGTATTGACCATCCAAGCCGAGGTTGTCGTGTGGAGTACCGCGAGGGAGATGTGGTAAGAGACCCCTATGGAGAAGCCTACACCATCCAGAAAGTGTTGACAGGTGGCTTTGGCATCGTCTACATTGTCTATGATCACGGAGCTGGAGGTGTCGTGGCCGTGAAGAGCTTCCAGGACGAGTTCTTCAAAGTCGGTGATGAAGAGGCCGACGAGATTGTGGCAGACTTCTATCGAGAGGCAGAGGTGTGGATAAAGCTGGGCAATAATGAGAATGTCGTCGAGGCATTCTACGTTTCAGAACTTGACTACAAACCACACATCTTCATGGAGTACGTTGATGGCGGGGACCTCAGAAACCGACTCTCGCAAGGACATCTTGGAGTCATTGAGGCACTTTCGATGGCTGTTCAGTTCTGCCACGGCATGATATATGCAAACAGCGTCGCGTTGCATGGAGAACAGAGAGGGATTGTCCATAGGGATATCAAGCCTGAGAACATAATGCTCAATGAGAAGGGCATTCTGAAGGTAACGGACTTTGGCCTTGTGAGGGTGCTCGGCATGCCGACTGAGGAGAGGATTGGCGGTACTCTTGAGTACATGTCTCCTGAGCAGTTCCACAGAATGGATGTGGATACGAGGTCGGACATCTACTCCTTTGGTGTCACCCTATACGAGATGCTCACTGGACTCCCACCGTTTCTAACGACCGAGCAGAACCCCAGAAAGAGATGGCGCTTCTATGAGCATCATCATCGAGAAGTATTGCCCAAGCCGCCTCGCGAAATCAATCCTATGATACCAGAAACGCTAGAGGCGATAGTCCTAAGATGCTTGGAGAAGAGGCCAGAGAACAGGCAGCAGAGTTTCGAGGGGCTTAGAGAGCAACTCATGGTTGTCTATCGAAGTGAGTTTGGGCAGGTTCCCGAAGCAAAGAGCACCCTCGGAAGATTGTCCGCAAAGGAACTCTATAACAGAGGCATTTCCATGAGCAATCTGGGGAAACACGAGGAGGCGGTAGGATGTTTTGATGGAGCCCTGGTCATGGACCCACTTTTTGATGCTGCTTGGGTTGGCAAAGGCACGGCTCTATTTAGACTGGACCGACCAGAGGAGTCCCTTCAATGCATCGAGAGGGCGCTTGAAATAAACCCAGAGACCCCCTACACGTGGATCAACATGGGAGCACTTCTTGCCGATCTGGACCGCAGAAAAAAGAGCATAGAATACTTCGATAGGGCAATAGAGCTCAACCCGAAACTTGCTGAGGCATGGGTTAACAAGGGAGGCGTTCTAGGTGATTTGAGAGAGTACACCAGTTCCATTGAGTGCCTTGACAGGGCATTGAGAATCAACCCAAGACACGCACGAGCCCTGCTCTTGAAGGGAGGCTTTCTGTTCAGACTTGGTCATGTGGAAGAAGCCTTGACCCAGATTGAGATGGTACTGCAGGTGAACCCAAGGTTCGCGGAGGCTTGGAACACTAAGGGTTTGTTTCTCGTTGCCGAAGGCAGATTCGAAGAGGGAATGGAGTGTTTTGACAAGGCACTGAAGATTGATCCGGAACACGCTGATGCATGGTTCTGCAAGGGTACAACTCTTATTGAGCAGCGTGAAATGGAGGGGGGAATGGACTGCCTCGAAAAGGCGTTAGGATTAAATCCGACCCACTCAGAGGCATGGTACAAAAAGGGACTGGTTCTGGCCATCCTGGGTAGGCTAGAAGAGGGAATGGAATGCCTTGACAGCGCTCTCGAAGCAGATTCGAAACATGCTGATGCATGGGTCGCCAAGTGGGCAATTCTCAACGAGCTGGGTCGAAAGCAAGAGGCGAAGGTGTGCTTTGAGAAGGCATTGGAGATAGACGTACTTGCGCGAATCATTGATCTGAATGCCCTGAGGGCCTCAATCTCTTCGAGGGCTTAGAGATGATCCATATAGCGCATCTGGAAAGAAGACCTTTTAGGGAGAACTGAGAGTCTGTGACTGGGGATGCAGGGGAAGGTAAGGAAGATGACTGAAGACAGATTGCAGATGTGGGCGGGCCTGGTTGGATGGCTTGTCGTGGGTTGGTTGCTCACAGTCGCAGTGGCTTTCCTTTGGCTACTTACAGACACAGTGACGGCACTGATCTTTTCACTTGGAATTGGACTTGGGATAGGGATTGCGTTTATCATCATGATAAACGAGACTCTGATTCGGACGGTGGTTGATGCCTTACAGAATGCAGGTGAGAGTGTTGCCCGACTACTGAGGCTTCGCACCTATGTGAGAGGCGTGCTAGCCATATGGATAATGGTGCTATTCACACTGGTTGTCCTGATGACTGTGTTCAACTTCATTGAGATAGACAAGTTCAACGCGATCATGGGAGTGCTGGGAAGTTTCGTGGCCTCTGTGATTGCCTACTACTTCGCTACGAGAACGAGTTCGTAGTAGACGTGATATGGCGAGTCCAGGTCAACTGTACTACATCACAGCATCACAGTTCTTGCATTGAGAACGCAGCGCTGTATTGTTGAAGCCACAATAGGGACACTCGACAGTCTCGCCGATTCTCTCGAATGCCCTTGCCGAAGTGGGATCCAGGCCCTTCAGTTCGACCACCTCATCCGAAACAGGGTCGTAGATGCGAATCCCATAGACAGGCTGATTGTTGCTGGAGTGCGTTACTCTTGATTCGATAAACTGGCCTAGGGGTTTTCCCGTGAAGTGGTCCAGCGGAACGGCTCTGACGATCTTGCTGCCCCTAGCCTCAATAATCCTGTCAGTAGTGAGATAGTACCTAGTTCTTCTCACATTGATTAGCATGACTACTAGGACAACGAAACCGATTATGGTCAAAGAGCCAAACATCGCAGCGAGGAGCAACTCATGGGCATCCAGACTCAGAAATGTAATCAGAGGAGCGCCCATCGCGAAAAGCAG
>JAEORS010000027.1:0-14155 GCA_016840795.1 Candidatus Thorarchaeota archaeon
CGTTATTGAATCAGGGTCATGAAAACCATCAGGGGAGATCATCGCTCAACGACAACAGTTGTATAGGGGAAGGCTTCAGAAGAAACTCAAGCGGAAGAGGAGTTGCATTCATGTCTTCACCTTCTGACCTCGGAGCTCGAGCAATAAACGCGATCCGGTTTCTATCTGCAGATGCAGTACAGACTGCGAATTCTGGCCACCCGGGAATGCCGATGGGCACAGCTGCGATGGCCTATGCACTATGGACAAGGCATCTGCGATTCAATCCACAGAATCCGGGTTGGCCGAATCGTGACCGTTTTGTGCTCTCAGGTGGCCATGGGTCAATGTTACTCTATTCTCTACTTTACCTGACTGGCTATGACCTCCCAAAAGAGGAGATTGAGAGGTTCCGTCAATGGGGCAGTGCTACACCTGGTCATCCTGAGTGTTTCTGCACACATGGAGTAGAGGTGACAACGGGGCCGCTTGGGCAAGGACTAGGCAACTCTGTAGGGATGGCCATAGCGGAGAAACATCTGGCATCTGTGTTCAATCGTTCCGGTCATGATGTGGTCGACCATTATGCGTATGCAATTGTCACAGATGGAGACTTGATGGAAGGCCTGTCGTATGAGGGGGCCTCGCTAGCTGGACACTTTGGCCTAGGGAAGCTGGTACTCCTCTATGACGACAACAGAATCTCAATCGACGGGAGTACTGACCTGACATTTACTGAGGACACTGGAGCTCGCTTCGAGGCTCTTGGATGGCACGTCCAGAAGATACCTGATGGAAATGACGTTGACGCTATAGATGCGGCTATAAAGAAGGCCAAGAAAGACAAGCGACCCTCCATCATCATGTGTCGGACTCACATAGGATACGGATTGCCTACCAGGCAGGACACAGCCAAAGCTCATGGAGAGCCGGCGGGAGTCGAGGAACTTGAAGGAGCCAAGAAGAAGCTAGACTGGCCCTTGGAGCCTTGGTTCTATGTTCCCGAGGACGTCCTTGAGCATTTCCGTGATGCCATCGGCAGAGGAGAGAAACTTGAGGCTGAGTGGCATAGCAAGATGGATGATTATAGAAAGGAACACCCAGAGCTTGCCTCAGAGTTGGAACGGCGCCTTCAGGGCAAACTCCCGTCAGGCTGGGCTGCAGACCTTCCCACATACCAGGCTGATGAGGCAGGAGTTGCGACGAGGAATCCGTCTGGAGATGCAATCAATGCACTGGCGCCCCGCATACCGGAGCTTATGGGAGGTTCTGCCGACCTCACAGGGTCCAACAAGACCTGGATTAAGAACAGTGAGGCATTTCAGAGAGACTCCCCCGAAGGACGGAACTTCTTCTTTGGAGTTCGGGAGCACATCATGGGCGCGATTGTCAACGGAATGGCAGCCCACGGAGGAGTCATCCCATATGGAGCGACCTTCCTGATCTTCTCGGACTACATGAGACCTGCAATTCGAATCTCTGCTCTGTCAAAGCACCGCAGCATCTGGGTCTTTACTCACGACAGCATAGGTGTTGGGGAAGATGGGCCAACTCATCAACCTGTAGAACAGCTGGCTTCCCTACGTGCGATACCTGACCTTGTCGTCATTCGACCATGTGATGCAAATGAGGTTGTAGAAACTTGGAAGTCTGCAATTGAACGGTCTGATGGTCCCACGCTAATGGCACTCACACGTCAGAAAGTCCCAGTGCTAGATCGCAGTATCTATTCCCCTGCGGATGGTCTGAACAAAGGCGCATACGTCTTGGCCGACCTTGGCGGTAAGAAACCAGAAGTGATTCTGATGGCAAGTGGATCGGAGGTAGGTCTTATTGTTCAGGCTGGGGAGAAGCTTGCAAAAGACGGCGTAGGTGTGAGATTGGTTTCATTTCCCAGTTGGGAGCTTTTTGAGCAGCAAGACGAGGACTACAAGAAGTCGGTATTACCACCTGACGTGAAAGCACGTCTGGCTGTTGAAGCGGGACGTGGTCAAGGATGGGAAAGATACGTTGGGGAGAGAGGAGCACTGATTACTGTTGAGAAGTTCGGGTCGTCCGCCCCATCAGAGGTCATCTTCGAAAAGTATGGATTCACTGTGGATAATGTCCTCGCACGTGCGCGAGAATTGATTCAGTAGTTATGCAATTATCTCCTCTGTGAACTCTGTAAGGATTCTCAACTCAGCGCGCCTCAATCTCTCTTGCATCGCAACACGCTTGATGCCCAGCTTCTGACCTAGATCAGCAAGCTTCACTCTTCGAGGCATCTCATAGTATCCGGACTTGTATGCAAGAACAAGAGCTTCCTGCTGTTTCTTAGTGAGAATGGCTTCGTACGTGTCGGTTGGCCGCTCTCGCACTCGCGAAATCTCTACCCTTGTGAAGTCTTTCCGGAGTTCTTGGAGCAACTGACGTAGTTGACTGCGGGACGGTGCCAAGACGGTATGATGTTGCACTCCCCTTTGTATCACAATGGGGAGGCGGGTCATGCAACCGTTTCTCAGGACTGTTTCGTAGATGGAGGCGCGGTCCAGGCGATGCACCACTCTGGTCCAGTAGGCTTGTGATGATTGGTACGTTACATCTACTTCCACCACGCTTGCGGATTCGCGAAGCCCGTCGACGTACGCCTGAAGGGCGTCCTCCCCTTGCTCGAGGGGCTCTGTTATCCCGAACCCTGTATCACCATCTATCGTGACAATCGATACGCGCACTGGTATCTTCTTTGTGAGATCGCACGAATAGTAATCCTCTGAGCTGATTCGAATTCTGCACTCGACAACCACCATGAACACCTTTCTATTATATCAACCCGTCATACGACGGCAATACGTTAATTGTACTTGAGTGCTTCGAACAATCGGGTGTTTCCACAAGAATGGAAATCAGGAGTGACAAAGACTCGTTCGAAGTGAGCGATGCAGGAACCAAGAGAAGCCACGTCAGAGCCGTAGTTGAGGCTTTGTTTGTGACTGTTCTGTGGGCGTCATCGTGGGTCATCATCAAGTTTGG
Source organism: Candidatus Thorarchaeota archaeon (assembly GCA_016840795.1). Lineage (GTDB taxonomy): Archaea > Asgardarchaeota > Thorarchaeia > Thorarchaeales > Thorarchaeaceae > SMTZ1-83. Next base: position 2,992 of record JAEORS010000027.1, read on the forward strand.
ATTGGAGGACATCCGACCACTCACATTTGCAGGACTAAGATATACTGTGGCTGCAGTCATCCTTGTGGGGGCAATAGCGTGGAAGAAAGAACATCGTGAATTCACAAGGAAACAGGACAGATCGTGGTGGTCTTCAATGGCACTCTATGGCGTGGTGTTCGTGGCTGTGACTCAGGCGGCTCAATTCATAGGCCTCGACCTGCTACCTGCCATCACGGTTTCGATGCTACTGAATCTCACACCTATTATCGTGTTGGTATTGGGCATTCTGACATTGAGAGAAATACCAACAAGACTGCAGACGTTGCTTGTGTTCTTGGTTGTCATTGGGGCGATGGTGTACTTCTACCCAATTGACCTCGACTTCACCGAGATTGTTGGATTGTCCGTGGTTTTGATTGGAGTGTTCTTCAACGCGCTCTCCTCAATAATTGGCAGAGCTATAAACAGAGAACGGGCATCTCCCCCGATAGTAGTGACTGGTGTGAGCATGGCGATAGGTGCCAGTCTACTCATGGTGGCCGGCATCATGTTTGAAGGGCTCATCATTCTCACTCCAATTGCGATGGTGTATGTTCTTTGGCTCAGCGTTGTGAATACGGCGTTCGCGTTCATAATCTGGAATAGGGCCATGCAGGTCCTGCGGGCTGTGGACATTAGTGTCATCAATAGCACAATGCTGCCGCAGATTGTAGTGCTCTCCATTGTATTCTTGGAGGAGATGCCCGACCTAATTGACTGGGCAGGACTCATTATCTTAGCCCTGAGCGTTGCTGCGATTCAGGCGCTGCAGGCCAAGAGGACTATGGCCATTCAGACGACAGATGTTATCGTCAGAACTCTGAAAGACCAAGTGGAGGCAGGAGAAGCATAATTGAGCTCGGCAGCCTCCACTCATCAGGTTTGAACTAGGCTCTCCATGCCGGTTGGGAGCTCATGTAAGAATCAGTCTTCTCTTCCGCTGTCTTTCGATCAATATTCTCGCGGTTCATCCAAAACTGAATCATGCCCTCACGGACCTCATTTCTTGGTTTGAGGTTCCCGTCGGCATCAGAGCAGTATACACAGTATTTGCTGTCTGGATCATGACCGCCGAACTCCTCAGCTTTGGTCATGGTCATTCCGCAGGACTCACACTTCATTGTTAGTTCACAATGAAATCTACCTAGATGGATGATAATAAGTAGGAATGCACCGATAGCTATACGTGGGATTGCATATAGCTTGAAAGTCTCGAAGGATCGCGTGAAGGACCGAGTCCTATTGGCATTAGACAAGACGCCGCTTCATGGCTATGACCTTCTACAGGCGCTTCCGGATGAGGTTGGGAAACCACAACTGACTACCCTTTACAGATGGTTACATGAGATGGAGTCAGAAGGTCTTGTAGAGAGTGAGATTCAGCCTGGACCTCACGGTCCAGATCGGCGTGTGTATGAGCTGGGCCCGAGAGGAGAAACGCGCCTGAGAGAGATTCTGAGAAACTCGATAGATGTGGTGCTCCACTTCTATGACAGTTACAGGCACACTGCGGCCACATATTTCTATGACGTGCTGGACGTGCCTGAGATTGAGCGTGTTGAGGGCAGAATCCTCTTTGCGGCCTTTCCTGGGCTCAAGGAGAGAGACCTTCGGACCATCGAGTACCTTTCAGAACGAAATTCCGGTGCACCTCTTGATATTCTTGGGGATTGTACACTCGTAAGCAGAACGCGATTGCCGTTTCGAGAGATGAAGGGGGACATATGCGACATTGCAGTTCCAAACGAAGCATTAGCTGAGGTTTGGCTGAGCGGAGTACCAGAAAGGAACGCCCTACCAAGAGCCATAGCCGAGTGCAAGAGGGTTCTTGTCGAGGGTGGGATTCTGAAGATCATCGCCCCCTTCGCATTCTTCGAAGAGCCAGCAGAACCCTCTCTTGGAGAATTCATCAGGGTGACTGCGACACATCTTTTCCCGGAACTTGGAGTAGTGGAAGGAAATGATGTGGGAACTGTTATTGAGGCGAACTTCACAAAGTGTGGAGCGTTCGAAACCTTTCCTGGCCTTGTTGTGTTTTGGGCTGTGAAGAAATAGCTGCGGCCAACGAGATGAGATGGTGTTCCTGCGTTGTAGTATACGCTTAAATAGTTCGGAAGCGAACTAAATAGTACGGTATCGAACTATTGTTCGTGTATAGGAGTTGCAGAAGCATGAGCGACAAAGAACTGAAACAGTTGTGCCTCCAGTTGATAGAAGAGGCTTGGCCAGCGTATTTGACTACTATTGACAAGGAGGGCTTCCCTCAGACTAGAGCGATGTGGAATCTTCGAAACAAGGAGAGACTCCCGAAACTCATTCCCTTCTTCAAAGAGAAGGAGGATTTCTTCATCATTTTCTCAACCAATACGTCTTCAACCAAGGTTGAGGACGTGAAGTCCAATTCGAAGGCTTCAGTCTACTACTGCAAACAAGACGACTGGCAAGGAGTCATGCTTGGCGGGACCGTCGAGATTGTTCCGGGTGTTGAGATAAAGAAGGCAATATGGCACGAGGATGAAGGATGGGAGAGATACTATCCCTCTGGATATGACGACCCGGACCACACAATTCTCAGAGTGCGGCCAACTGTTGCACGAGGATGGAACAAGAGCCATACGTTTCGTCTTGAATTGAGTGGATTTGAATGACGGGAATGAGAGAAGGCGGCTTCCTGATCACCAAGATACATCACCTGTCAGGACGCATATTCTCCAGACGTTTGAGAGAGCTTGAGATTGAAATCAGTCCGGGCCAGGGGAGGGTAATCTTCTCTCTATGGCAAGAAGATGGCATTTCGATCAACGAGCTGGGGAAGAGAACACAGCTTGGAAAGTCTACTCTTACCGAAGTGCTGGATAGGCTTGAAGAAAGCGGACACCTCAGGCGGATTCCCTCAGAAAAGGACGGACGTAAGACACTGATTGAATTGACTGACAAGACGAAGAGGTCGTACAAGAAGTATGAGCAGGCCTCTCAGGCAATGCTCGACCTCTTCTACAGAGGGCTCACCGACAGCGAAATCGATGACTTTGAGGACCTTCTCAGACGAGTACTCTCCAATCTTGTGGACTATGAGTCCAAGCTGGGTTGAAGAAAACGCGTAGAAACCTAGCTTAATAGCATCAGTGGGCGTTTCATACCCTACGCCAGGGAGTGCGGCCCAGATGTCGAACCAGAGTGGACACAAGTTTACGAGTAAATACGAGTCTACATATGCCGATTTCCTGAAAGACATCTACTCAAGTCGAGTTGCCCTGATTAGAGAGTTCGAGAAACAGATAGGTAAAGATAGGACTCACGAGATCTTGAAGGATTTCTATGAGCGAGAAGCCGTTGAGAATATCAGGGGCCTAATGAAAGGAGCAAACAAGCCTCTGGAGTCAATTGAAGACTTCCGGAGGCTGATGAAACAGCTCTCAACCAACGAGTTCTCATCCAATACTCAGACTCACGATTATCCTGACTCTGACCCTGGGACCTTCAGAATGTGTACAAGGGAATGCCTTTGGGCAGACGTATTCAAAGAACTCCAAGCCACAGACCTAGGCTATCTGATGTTCTGCCAGACAGACTTCGCCGCGGCTCCCATCTTTCACCCGAGGATACATCTGGAGAGGAGTAAGACTCTGATGCAGGGTGACGACGTCTGTGACTTCGTTTATCACTGGAAGAAGCAGACGTAATGTCACACGAGAATCGGAGATAGTGGTTTGAAGCAGTTCTATGTCGCAATGGGGGCCATAGTTGAGAGTGACCAAGGAATCTTGGTTCTCAAGCGGTCTCCTGAGAAGGACTTTGCCCCGGATACATGGGAAGTGATAACTGGACGGCTTGAAATGGGAGAGAATCCGGAAAAGGGAATAATCAGGGAGATTACTGAAGAAACAGACATTCAAGCTGAGCTGATCATGCCTGTCCATACGAGTTTCTTTTACCGAGGTTCACAGGAGTATCCGATGGTCTTCATCGATTTCTGGTGCAGATATCTAGAAAGCGACGTGAAGCTGAGCTGGGAACATTCCGAGTACGAGTGGGTCTCTCTGACCGACGCCATTCGGAATCCAGATCTCAAACCGTTTCATAACTCGCTTTCTAGAATACTTGGACTGAAGACACACCTGCCCCCGAACTTCTCGTTTGAGGAATGACTTGCATTCAATAGGATTCGAAGACTGTTACTCCTTGCTGAACTGAAGCAGCTCAATCACATTGCCAGCGGGGTCTCGCATCGACATATAGGTGCCAGCGGGAAATCGCTGTGGGTTTTCATGCACGAACTCAACATCAAGGCCCCTTAGACGGGCGGCCTCTTCCTCAAGATTCTCTGCTTCAATGCAGAGTACAACTTGAGTTGCTCCCGGGTACTTCAGTTTGTTAGATTCCTTCACCTCTTCAAGAATCAATGGAGGACCCTCATTCTTGAGGTGAACCAGACAGTCATCATATCGGTGTTCTACCTCAAAACCAAGTTTGTTACAATAGAAATCAAGGGCCTTGTCAATATCATCAACATAGACTCCTATCACGCGTATCTTCGTCAGCTCTCACACCTCATCAAGTTTGTAATGGGACGAGACAGGCATTCTACTGGCCTCACGTGAAAAAGCTTGCAGTCAAAGCATGCAAAACAGAATCGATTCACTTCAACGACAGCGACCGACTCAAGCTCTTCAGTGCTGTCCGACATTCATTCTTGATTCTCTCAAGAATCGCTCGGGTCTGTTTGTTTGGGACCTTGGAGAGTTCAAAATCGCATCTCTCGATTAGCTCACGAAGATGCTTTAGTGGATGCTTCGAACGATCACCCCAGTCCCATATACTACACCAGCGTCGACCAAGGTCCAGCCCATAGACCATTTCTGCCTTGTTTCCAATCTCTGGGGACACAACTGTTCCTGGATGAAGCCAGGGCATATCTGTGCCGTTTGGTTCAACACCAAAGATTGCATTCGAATAGAACGTGTAGACTGGAATCTGTATTCTGTCGGCAAGATGCTTCAGTCGGACCGCTCCCTTGAGTCCGCCAGCGATTGAGTACACAACTATTGCCCTGATTTCGGAGCTGTGATTCATTGTGGCCTGAATGATACTCTCAATGGTCCCACCAGTAGCAATCGTGTCCCCAATCAGTATCAATGGTTGAGCGGTCATCGCTTCGAAATTCAGGTACGATAGGTCCGTCATCCAGCCAGATTCTGAGAGATGTCGTTTTGCCCCTATGAAACAACGGTTGATTGTTTCACCAAAGACTGCTTCAAAGGCCTCAGCTAGGCTGTAGTAGAGTGCCCCTGCGAGTGGTACAACTTCCGTCACCGTATCAATGGTTGAGTTGCGGAATTCCTTTACAATTCCGAATGCAGCACAGAGAAAGTCCTTACTGCTTTCACGCGCTGAGTTTGCCAATGATGCCCCAACCAGCCATGGCTGGAGAAGAATCTGCAGCGCACTAGGAGACTCGATTATGTATGTGTGCGGAAGAAGATGGTTGCTCTTAACGTGGAGTAATCGAATCTTGCTCTTGGGATCAGTAGTTTCTACTAATCTAGCACCCTTCCTGATGGCTTCTTGATCCATGAGTCTTTGGCTCCCTCAGGGCTGTTGAGATGAGTTCGCGAGCTCTAGTAAATCCTCGCACAGATCAATCGCTTCTCTTGTTCATATGGCCGTGGCTCGGTTTCAAGCGCTTCCCTTGCCTTTCATCTCCAAGAGCATCCAGTCTCTTACGGCAACTTCGCCATAGATCAGTTGACCGAGGTCCTCCTCCAGATCAATTGGTTCAAGGATGGATATCCAACCTTCACCGTAGGAGTCTTCCAGGAGTTTTCCGAGATTCTTCTCCAATTCGAGATTGGACTCCACGATCTTCCCGGATACTGGACATTTCAGAGGGCCAACCCATTTATTGCTCTCGAGAGTTGCGATTGTGCCGCCAATCATGACTTCTTTGCCAATTGGTCGAAGAGTTAGGACTGATATCTCCCCTGCGAGCTGCACGGCATAGGGAGTTATCCCGACCCGTACTCTGTCGCCCTCTAACTTGGCCCATGTATGGTCTGGATGATAGTAGAGTTCGGTTGGAAATGAGAACCCTTCAATCTCCAAGGTCCAGACTCACCCAATCAATCTCCTGCTGCCTTGCACTTCTTAAATCTAATTGACCAGTCGTTTCTGTAACTCATTCGTGGTTCTGGCCAACTATCACTCTAGTCCCACTACCTCTCGGTAGATTGCTAACGCGTCTTCTACTGAGCTCACACCTCGGACTATGGCGTTCCCTCTCCCCATGATGGTAATCTCTGTGCCCTCCAGAGTCTTGATTTTCAACCACTTAGCAGCCTTCTTGACATCATACCTGTCATCCAGCCGCGCTGCAATGCCATCAATGTCCAGAACGTTCATTGACGGAGGGGCTATGCTGAAAGTACCCGAACACAGCGTTGTTGCACTTGCCTCCTTTGACACTCTGATAGGGACGTCAGGCTGCGCAACGGAGCAGACAGGGCAGTCTTCATCACGGCCGATGTCGAAGACATCGAAAGTCAAAGAGGACAGGTCAACTACCATCAGCCTGCTCTTCAGATGTGGTTCGCGTTCAGTAGTAAGGAGAACTGCCTCTCGTACTTGTATCGCACCCGCTATGGAGAGGAGTTCAGGGGTGACTCCGACATTCGCGCAGGTATACTCTGGGTCGTCCTTAGCATCTCCAGCCATACAATGCAGACATCCTGTTTGACCAGGAATGAACGTTGTGAGATTACTGTGATACTCAATGGCGCCAGCGAATACGTATGGAATCTCAAGGCTCTGGCTCACCTTGTTGACAGCGTGTCGAGTGTGAAACGAATCCAGTCCGTCAATGATTATATCGGACCCGACTAAGAGCTCGTGGGCATTTCTCTCATCCAGAGAAGCACTGATGGGCTCCAAGTCTACTTCGGGATTCATGACTTTTAGGTTAGCCGCTGCCGCCTCCGCCTTCGGCATACCTATGTCACTAGTGTCGTAGACTGTCTGTCTCTGGATGTTGGAGAGCTCGACAATGTCTCGATCAATTATCCTGATATGACCAAAGCCCAAAGCGGTAAGAAGATGAAGAACTGCACTGCCTAGACCCCCAGCCCCAACTACGGTAACTCGGGAGGTCAGAATCTTCTCCATATCATCCTCCGTGAAGTCACGAAGTGCGAGCATTCTCGAGTATCTCTCTTTCTGGTTTGCTTTAAGGGGCATCTTTTCACCTCTTCATTCGCGTGTGGCTTACTCTAGCAAAGTGACAGTGGCTTCCTCGTTCTCTTCAGTCACATAAAGGTTGACTGGGAGGATGACATACTTGTCGGCCTGAAACATGTTTGTGAATGCCCCCGAATGCTTGTGGACAGGTGTGCAAACCCACCTTCAATGCACAGGGTGTGGCAATCCCTCGAACGGTACTCTCTGAGTAACTACCCAGACTATCTACAGAATGACGAAACGACCTCTGCAAGAATCCTAGCGGTGATCTTCAGAGACTCAAAGTCAACAAACTCAACTGGTGAATGGGCACCCTCACCCGACGGGCCGAAGAGGACAGCAGGAATCCCAGCTCTTGACAGAAGAGCAGCATCCGTCCACCATGCGGCCCCTATGAGTTCAGGCTTCGTTCCTATTATTGTGTGACATGCATTGGTGAGATAATCGACAATCTCAATGTCCTCCGGGACCTCAAGTCCAGGTCGATAGAAGAAGACCTCAGAGATTGCATCAAAGTGCCTGTCTGAGGATGCAACGTTGCTGAGAATTTCATCCAGCTCGGCCTCAATGGCATGAGAATCCTCGTCTGGCAGGGTTCGCCGTTCGAGGTCAATCCTACAGTAGTCAGGATAGGTGCTCAGCTCTATTCCGCCTTGGATGAGAGAAGCATGTACGGAGGGCCGTCCTAACAGAGGATGACGTTCCTGATTCTGGAACCTGCGTTCTAGTTCATCCAAGGCAACCAGGACCTTACCGGCCTTTGTAATAGCATCTATCCCCACGTCAGAGAGGCTTCCATGAGCCGCCTTCCCACGCACCTCAACCTTCGCCCATGCATATCCCCGATGAGCAATTATCACCTGCAAATCGGTGGGTTCGGTCACGATGGCGGCATCTGCAGGGTATTCCTTGATGACCTCCTCGGTGCCGCGACTTGCGTATTCCTCATCTGCAACAAAGGCGAGAACCACGCTTCCTTCCAACTGGACGTTTGAACTGACTATACCTTGGATGGCTACTAGCATTGCAGCCAGACTGCCTTTCATGTCAAAGGCCCCCCTGCCGTACACCTTTCCGTCTCGGAACACAGGTTCAAGTGGCTCTATGTCCATGCCTGTGATACTGACGGTGTCGGTGTGACCGTTGAGCATCAGAGTCCGTCCGGCCCCGTTGCCCCTGAGGATTCCGATGACATTCTCTCTGCCCTCATCCAACTCTTGGTAGATTACTTCGAGTCCAATCCTTTCAAGATAATCGCCAATTTGATGGGCGATTCTCGATTCTCCACTACCACCCTTCACAAGGGAAGGATTGACGGACTCGATAGCAATCAGACTCTGCAGAATTGAGAGTAGATACGAATCATCCACTAAAAGGCCGCTCATGCAAATCTCTCCATTTGATCAGATTCCATCGGCGTATTCGGAGTGACTCCTCTCCACTAGTCTTTATCGATGAAAGAAAGGGAAACGGGAGTCTGTCAAATCCATATCATTGACGACCGCGGCTCTTTCTAGGTGATCATCTTCTGGACCAACTTCGTTATCGCTGCAAGACCAATGAAGATTATTATTGTGACAACAGTGAGAGAACCAATGATGTCCCTGTTAGACGAGATGTGAAATGAACCAAGAACATGCGCTGGAGACGTATTATCCTCGTTGTTGTACACTACGAAGTAATATCCATCAGAGTCTATGGTGGCACTCCAGCTAAGTGATTCCACGTCGTTCTGAATGAATATGTCTCCCGGGTAGCCGTCGCCACTGCTCCAGTGACTGTAGACCTCCTCAGACATCACATAGAAGTCAACATCATCAACAGATACGACCTCGAAACTGCCTTGGAGAGAATCATTCTCTACGCACCATATCTGGATGGGGGTATACCCTCTGGCCTCGATAGATATGTCTTGGTAGTGGTCCACGGCGAAGCTCCCTGTGGTGAGGATGAGATAAGATGCTACTAGCGACACAGCAAATATGGGAAAAAGGAGGGCCCAGAACGAAGCTCTTCTAGCCAACTATCAACACCACAGACGACGTCACTTGAACTGATTCTGAGTAATATAGCCTTCCGTTTCCCGAAACTTAAACAAGCCTGGACATCATGGTCCGGGAATGATGTTCGGTTCCTGCTTCGCAGAGGTCCGCTCCGTGATTCCTAGGGAATCATAGAGGCTTACATCCTCTCCACAGGCGGTTTGAGTCTCCGGCAAACTGACGGCGACTAGATTCAATGCGGCATTCAGATCTCTGTCTATTGTCATCCCACACAATTCACAATGGTACTCTCTCTCTGAGAGTGAGAAATCCTTCTTCTTGTGTCCGCAGTTGGAGCATCTCTTTGAGGAAGGGAATGTTCTAGAGGCAGCTATGAGATGTGACCCATACCATGCGCACTTGTACTCCAGTTGCCTCCTGAACTCGTACATCCCCACATCCGCAAGAGCCCGTGCCAGCCTTCGGTTCTTAAGCATCCCTGACACTCCAAGGTTCTCGATCACTATTCTGCTGTGGCTCTTGGCTAGATAGGTCGTCACCTTGTGCAGGGTGTCCTGTCGGATGTTGGAGATCTTCAGATGCATCTTGGCTAATCGAAGCCTTGTCTTCTCACGGTTCCTGCTACCTTTCTTCTTTCGGCTCAGGCCCTTTGATAGCCGTCTTAACTTCCGGAGTTGTTTTCCTAGAGCCCGGCTATTGGGAAAGACTGTGCCGTCAGAGAGGGTTGCCAGGGTCTTGACTCCGAGGTCTACTCCCACAGCGGGGCCCTCAACAGGAATAGGATCTGGAATCTCCACCTCTACCGTGATGGAAACAAACCACTTGTTAGCCCGTTTCCCAATCGTGACGGAGAGAATCCGTCCCTTGTAGTAGCTCTTCCTCTTCTCTTTAATTCGAATTCTACCGAGCCGCGGAAGTTGGATTTTTCGCCCCTTCAATCGAATGGTTCCAGTCAGTCTGAAACTGTCCCTGACACCTCTCCGCTTGAACCTCGGGAAGCCAACCTTCTGCCCGGTCTTCAGTCCTCGAATGAAGTATCTAAACGCTCTATCGAGGTCCCTTAATGCTTCCTGAGGTGCGCACTTGGAACATTAATACATCCAAGGAAATTGGGTCTTCTTAAGACTGTTCAACAGCTTATGTTGTTTCATTGCATCTGTGAACCGATCTGCTCCTTGATTCTCCCTGTACAACTTGATTCTCTGGTCAAGCCCCCAGTTGTAGGCAAAACGAACGACTCCTGCATGTTGGAGAAGAGAGGATCTCTGGGAGTTGTTGGGGTCAAGTTCGTATCGGTAGGCCTTGTGGACCAACATGAGAATCAGAGTGTTGTCTTGATGAGGGTATTAAAGGACATACGAATTCAAAGGGGTATCAAGATAGGAACTAGATGAATGTCCATGATTGTCTAGGATTTCTGCGGCTGCTACACCCGCTCTGAGTCCGAATAGTCACGTCTTCTCCGCCTGTTCACGACGCCGTTGGGCCGCCATGAGACCCAGAATCTCAGCCTCAATCTGCTCAGTTGTGAAATGCTTCCTTCTGATAGCTCCGGTAGGGCAGACAACCTGACATTTGCCGCAGCCAGTACACAAGAGCGAATTGACTTCAGCAAGCTGTGGCCCTGTATCACGATCACACATTGAGATTGCAGCGTATGGACACACTTTCTCACATAGACCACAGCCAATACATAGATCCTCTTCCACGACGGCCTTGTCCATCTGGACTCGGACTGTGCCCTTCAGTACGTGAGAAGCGGCTGCACTGGCCGCAGCCTTGGCATCTGCAACACTAGCTGGAATGTCCTTTGGACTCTGGCATGCTCCGGCAATGTACACACCCCTCGATTTTGTGTTGACTGGTTCCAGTTTGGGATGTAGCTCCTTCATGGATCCCCCTTCACTCCT
>JAEORS010000028.1:0-14152 GCA_016840795.1 Candidatus Thorarchaeota archaeon
ACAGAACAACATAGCGAAGTTTGGTGACGAGTACCGCCGCTATATGCAAGAGGTTCCTGGGCTGAATATTCTGATTGGCGTTTTCCGGCTATTGCGACGCAGAAGAAACAAACCCTAGCAAAGCGGTAACGATTCTGGCGCAATTGGAATAGCCTATATTGCGTCCGGGCGAAATGCATCCCATGATTGACAAGACTAAGATCAAGACCGAGGCAGACGTCAGAAAGGCCCTAGAAGGACGGAGCGAGTTCGAGAAAGACGTCTATGCGGCCACTTTCAAGATTCCTCGAGGAATGGTCAGCACATACGGAAGAATTGCCAAGAAGATTGGACGACCGCGGGCTGTCCGGGCCGTCGCTAGCGCGTTGCGCAAGAACCCGCTTCATCCGGTAGTGCCCTGTCATCGGGTCGTCAAGGCTGATGGCGGCTTCGGGGGCGACCCCAAGAGGGCAGCGGGCAGAAGGAAGAGTGTGAAGGAAGAGGGCATACCAGTTGAAGATGGCAAGGTGCTGATGAGCAAGGACATCGTCTACTGAGCAGTCTATCCATCTTCTTGATTCGCCAGTCGAATTTCCGAACAAAGAGAAGCGTGTCTTTCTCTCTCCGCAGCAGTCCTCCGCTACCTAGCGGAACGTCCATCAACTTTATCCGATTTGACGAGAATACCAATTGTCCTTCTGGGAGGTGAGAAAATGGAAGTCAAGAAACGTGATGGTTCAACGGAGGTATTCATGACAGAGAAGGTAGTTGTCAGTGCAGTCAAGAGTGGGGCCTCGCCTGAGGTTGCACGGGAGATAGCGAGTTCACTGTCTGCTCGTACGGAGAAGACAATGGAGAGCTCTGAGATTCGTGAGTACGTACTGACAGAACTCAGGTCAAAGGGTGCAGCTTCAGCAGCAGACAGCTGTGAGTCGTACGATCGAGAGCACAAGAAGAGAAGTTAGATTCTGATCTAATCTAGCAGGCGACTTAGGTCCTTTCTTGCCGCAGAGGTCGCATGCTATTTCATAGTATAACACGAACGCATGGAAAAGGCGATTCGAGCTGTCCACACAAGCTTCTTCGAAACTTCTTCCTCCCTAGGATGAAATGAGGGAATCCAGGAGGTTCTTGAGTTTGACCCCTGAGGTGGCCGGGATATACCACCACTTCAGCAGGCCAGTGCTCTTTCTTACATGAACCCATTGAGATGGTGCGAATAGATAGTAGAGATTGAACCACCAAGGAGGCGGCCTGAGGTCTGCGGAGATAATACTGGGACCTGGTATTCTGATTCGGAGGAGTCTGCCATGTCTTATTAGAACGCCCTTTTCAGTAACAATCACGTGAGCTGGGACCCCAAGACCATAATGTATTGTAAGGACAATCAGCGGGACAAGAACGATTAGAATTGCTGCAGCGGCGGCCAATGTAGGGTCAGTGTAGGCCATCAACACGAAGATTGGGCTCATGATCATAATTGGCATTATTGTCGCAACGGCAATCAGGGAACGATCATATGGTGGAGTGTCCTCGAAGAGGAAACGTGTGTTGCCGGCCATTACACTCTTCACATCGCTGCTTGATCCATCTCGTGTTCTGCATCTTCATATAAGTGACATCGATTGCGGAGTAAGACCACGACTTTGATATGAGCGATTTAATATTCTTTGCAAAGTGAATCCCTTGCGTGGCTACTCCATTGATTATGACTCGATATCTAAGATCTATGACCAAGTCCGCGCTGGCGAACCTGAGATGATTCTCCACTTGCTCGAGACATCTGTTCCACAAGCGGGTTCAAGGGTTCTTGATGTTGGCTGTGGGACTGGTAACAATACACTGCTATTCAAGAGGGCGGTAGATGCCCAAGTCTTTGGACTGGACCCCTCTCTCGGAATGTTGGAAGAGGCACTGGCAAAGGCACCAGACATTGACTTTGTTCAAGGCACCACTGAGTCTATGCCTTTCCCAGCAAACCATTTCGATATGTTGTTCATGACAGAGGTTGTGCATCATTTTCCAAGCCTTGAGCCTGCAATGATGGAAACACTCCGTGTCCTAAAGATTGGGGCCTATCTCTGCATCGTCACCCAGTCCCATAGACAGATTGAGCAGAGAATGACGTCACGCTTCTTTCCGGCCACAGTTGATGTCGACAAGGCTAGGTACCCAGACATCCCGGTCATCGAGTCGGCCATGCTTGAGGCAGGATTCAGTGAAATAACGTCCAAATCGTACAGGTTTGCGCCAATAATCCTGGGACCTGAGTATCTCGAAACAGTTTCCAGAAAGGGCTACTCCATGCTACACAAGATTGGTGATGATGCCTATCAGAAAGGCCTAGAGTCACTCAGGCTTGCCTATGAAAGGCGTGAGCAACTAGACTACGCGGCAGGATATACATTTGTATGGGGCGCAAAGACATAGAAGTCGCAACGAATCTCTCCAAAGCTTTATCATTCGTGCAGTCGGTGTTTCCAGAGCCTTCCCGGTCACTGATGGCTGGAGACCACATCAAGTTGATTTCCAATATAGTTCGGAGACTCGTAGTGCCCATAGCTAGCCGTATCATGGGCTTTGAAAGATCGTTATCGAAGATGCCCAACGCGATTCATCCCGATACTTCCTCTCCGACTAGATTCGAGATACCCATTCAAGGCTTGGTCTTCATTGGGGATGGAATCGTGCCAATGAACGCGCTAGCCCGGCGTGGAAGAGAGATGTCGCCACGGGTAGTTATCTCTATGATGAAGAACATGCGAGAATCAGTCAGCTCCGTTTCTCAGAACGCGCAGAGTCCGAGGACCGTTGTGGATGACCAGTTTCTGCGGCAGATTGTCGAATTCGCCATTCATCTTGGTGTGAATCCCATCGGATTTGCCAAGCTTCCAAGGAATCTCATATTCAAGAGCATGGCTGTGGCTTACGACAATGCAATAGTCTTGGCCATGGAGATGGATGAGGACAAAATCGCTGCAGCTCCAAGCCCAGAGACCATGGTCATGATCATGAATACATACAATGACCTCGGTATCGCGGCGAACAAGATTGCCCAGTTCCTTCGGACCAAAGGCTATGGGGCACAAGCTGGTCATCCGCTTGGTGGAATACTCCTCTATCCACCCCTTGCCCAAATGGCTGGCATTGGATGGTATGGACGCCATGGGATGATAATTACTCCCGAGTTTGGGTCCCGCGTAAGGCTTGCAGCTGTCGTCACCAGTATCCAGAATCTGCCCTTTAGCCAGACCAACGAACATTCTTGGATTGCTGACTACTGCGATGCATGCAACAAATGTGTGAGATACTGCCCTACGAGTGCCATTCTCAAGGAGCCCGAAGAACATCCAGACGGACGCAAGACACAAATCATCTCAAAGAAGTGCTTTCCCTACTTCATGGAGAACTATGGTTGCACTGTGTGCATCAGGGTCTGTCCCTTTAGCAAGAAGTCCTATTCAGAAATCAAGGACTCATTCCTCGGCTAGAAGACCACCGTTATCTCAATCCTACATACATCTTGCACTTCAAACCGGAACATGGTACGCACAGTGAGTGTTGCCTTACCCGGTCTGTGCGCTTTGAAATACCATTTTCCTCTCTCTGCATCGCCTCCAGTCCATCCCGGCTTCATTCGCTCTGGGTACAAGTATTCGGTTTCTGTCCTCTCATGTGTGAAGACTGTCGTATCATCAATCTCGAACTCTGCGTCCTCGCCAACAGAGCCGTGTCTGCTGAACTCACAATAGAAGACTTCTCCTACCTCGACAGTGACCTGGGATCCTCCAACGGCGCAGACTATTCTTCTCAGTTCTTGGTTCTTCGGTTTCATACTATTCACCCTGTCGGCTCCTGAACGATTCGTTTTCTTCCTTTGTACCATCTGCGGCCAAAGAAGATGACGACTACTCCTGCAACTCCAAGAATAGCAACAACTAGCAGGAATGGAGGTTGCCAAGCGCGAGGTAGGACCAACGGCATACCTGAATGCCACTGTGCGAAGATCACGTCTATGATGTCACTCCCCGCAAAATTGACAAGCATCTGCATTAGCTTCATGGTGCCGTTGGTCTTCTCGTAAATCATCTCCATGTGTATACTGATGGGAAAGAGCGCCATTACAAATGTCGCATCAATGATTGTGCCCCACTCATCTTCTGTATCCATAATCGTGGCCTCTTCGAAGAAGCTGAAGTTACTCATCTCAGATGTGAATTCCCAGTCTCCAGTCGGCACGGCAATCATGAACATGTCTTCCATGATCACCTCCGAATCATTCAGTCGAATTAGAGTGCAATTGGATCTGGGCATTTGCGAAGACTCGTTTATGATGCTAGGAATCGGATCCAGGTGAGTCACACGTGCAATCAATCTCTGCCCTTCATTCATCTCAGTGAGGAAGGGCGCATAGTCTGCGAAGTATGCTGAATAGGTTGGGTCTAACATCTTTCTCTGTAGAGCATATGTCATTTCTTGACCAATCTCGACTCCCCATTGTAGGCTATGGTTGCTCTGTGCCTGGACAGGAATAATGATAGTGCATAGAGAGATTGCTGTCAGCAATGCCAGAATACCAAAACGCCTGGGCCTCATGGACACTGACTTGCTCACTTCGAATGCCCATTAGCATTGTGGTTCTCAATCACTGACTATTTCAGAAGAGTGAGAAGTTCACTGATGTGGTCGATTATCACAGTCTCCGGAGCCGCGTTCTCTCTCTCTTCGGGATTACACCACGTTATCAGAATCGGGATCATCTCGGCACGTATGGCAGCCTCAACATCGTACTTCACATAGTTACCTACATAGACACATCTTCTTGGGTTGACTCCAAGTTCATCTGCAACCTTCAGCAGCATGAACGGAGAGGGCTTCTTGTAACCCGGGACGTTTGAATACTCAATAGAATCAAAGATTGACAGAATTGAGTCTTCTTCCAAGTAGGGTCTGGGGTCTCCGAAGCGATTGGAAGCAATGCCAAGCTTGTAGCCTCTTTCCGAAAGCGTCTCAAGCGTTTCCTTGCATCTATCCAGAAGTACGTATCTTGATTCACTCAGGTAGCTATCCCACCTCTCTTGATATTCCTCCACAAGCTCATCAAGACTGCCAGTGACACCTATCTCCTCAAGTAGCCGTCGATCGTACTCAATCCATTCCTCTCTAGAAGGCTCCCAGTAGATGTCGACATTGTTCCGGAGCATGCGACCATCGAGCCATGAGTCAGGACCGCGAGATTGAGCGCCCTCTAGTTGTGGGTCCGTGAGTTCGGCATACTTCTCCAGTCCGATGCTTGCGAGGAACTCCCTGTGAACGTCACCGAGGTGTCGCGTAGTTTGATATAGGGTGCTACCAAGATCGAAGATTGCTGCTTTGACTCTGTCTATCATAGTCTGTTCCGCCGAGCACAAGTACGCGCACCTAACCTGTATCTATATCTGACGGACTCGGAGTGTAGGTGCGCTCAACCTTTTTCAATAGACCCGCCCAAAGCCTCATGATTCTGATGGTTTCGCCGAGAGACACTCTAAATGCATTAGAGGACCATCTAGCGGCGAATCCAGATGATGCCTCGGCCTGGAATGCAAAGGGAGTAGTCCTTGCTGGAATGGAGATGTTCGGCGACGCTCTGCGAAGCCTCAACCAGGCAATCCAACTAGACCCGGAGATGTCTGAGGCCCATGTCAATCGCGGGAGGGTACTCTTGGCGCTTGGTCCAGAAAAGGCGAAAAAGGCTTTGAAAGCATTTGAGAGGGCATTGAGTCTTTCCCCCGATGACCTCAGAATACTACATGACAAAGCACAGGCTCTTCATATTCTGGGACGTTCCCAGGATGAATTGGAGTGCTACAAGAGAATCACCGAGTCTTTGACTGACGAACCGGCAGTCTGGGTCCGCAAAGGCGACATTGAGCTAGAATTGGGGCGTTTCAAAGCGGCGGTGGCCAGCTATTCTCATGCATTGTCCCTGGATTCCAATCTGGCGTCTGCCCTTGTACATCAGGCCATCGCTCTCTCACTTCAGAGCAAATGGAAGGAGGCAATCAAATCTGCAGAACAGGCGTCAAAGATTGCTCCGGACGACGTTGAGGTCTGGCGTGTCTTGGCTGACGTAAGCCTTCGTGCTGAGCGACACCGGTCTGCGATGAAGGCATTGAAGAAGGCCTACGAGATTGATCCTGCCGATGCATCCATTGCCAATACCATGGGGATGGTGGAGTACAGGGCTGGAAGACTCAAAGATGCTGTCAAGCATTTTCGAAGTGCGCTGGTTCGTGATAAGAAGCACACTTCTGCTCTGCGAAATCTCGGCTTCACTCTGATGGAGCTGGAAGAATGGGCAGAAGCCAGAACGGCATGGGACCGGCTCACGTCGATTGTCAAGAACGACCCCGACTTGTTTGATGCACAGGCGACGAACTACGCGCGACTTGAAGAATTCTGTTCTGCCTCCGCAACTTGGGAACGAGCACGCAAGCTCTACAAGAAGAAAGGTGATGAGAAGGAGGCGGAACGAGTCACAAGACTAGGCAGGGCGGCTCGAATAAACTGCTCGCGCCAGAAGAAGGCAGCAAAGGCTGAGAGAGCGCGCGAGAAGGCAACCCGATCCTTCTCAGACCGTTTCGAGCTGCGAAAGAAGAAGACCAAAGGCAACCACTGATTGTCGGTAGAATCACCGAGATTCCAGCTACGCCTCATCAGCTGCTAGACGGTACGCTTCAGTGGCACGTTCTGAATCCCCGAGGATAGTATAGACATCACCAAGTCTCTCCCAACCCTTTGATATGTCCGGGCGAAGTGTGACAGCAGTCACTAGTGCGTCAGCCGCGTCATCATACCGCCTTGATTTTGCAAGAAGCCCGCCGTAGTAGACCCAGCCTTCATAGTCGTCTGGGCGATTTACAAGAATGTGTGAAATCATCTGTATCATCAATGAGGGGAATATGATAGGCGTCGCTGCTGCTGCGAGGAAGATCAGTGCTATTATCGCCAACTCGATTATCATCTGCCGTTCAACTCAGTCCTATACCGCACATCCAATAGCGCATTTGACACTTATCGACTTTCGGACGGGTCGTCAAAGATGATTGAACGAATCACGTAGTCAATTCCGAACCGGCCTTTGGTCATCTCAACGTACCATGGACGTTCAATCTTAAGGTCGTCTATTATCTCAGGGACTGAACGTCCCTTGGCGTGCAGCTTCCTCACTTTGGTCCTAAGATCCTTGAGGTAATCTATCCGAGTTTGAATGTGCTCGCGGGGTCTCTCTAGTGGTCCACCATGACTGTCAAACAGTACGTTGAGATTGAGGGCTTGTATTCTCTCCAAGGTAGCGATGGTTTCGGGAATGTTCTCATCAGGCATTGACAGCTGCTTCCTTGAAGGAAGAGGGACTGCGTCGGCTGAGAAGAGCCAACCTCTCCTGCTCTCATAGAAACCGACCATGTCCTTGTTATGACCGGGAAGCGCAATGACCTCAAATTCCAAGCCATTCACTGTGAAGTGGTCAGGCATTGGTGAGACTGCCTTGACTGGTTCTGGCTGACCCCAGACCATCACAAAGAAGTCCGGCAAGACTTCGGGGTTCTTGATTGCATCACTCACTGGCGGGGTCGCGTATATAGTGGCGCTCTCTTCAAGGGCCGAACAGCATCCACTATGGTCCTCGTGAGCGTGGGACACGTATACGTGCTTGACTGGATTACCAGATATGAACTCCATAAACTCCTCTATTGCATTGGGACATCCAGCGTCGAAGAGAGTGTCACGTATCAGATATGAATAAGCCCAGATGATGACCCTGCCATCTATCTCCGTTCCTGTCTTGATGCAGGTGACTGTGTCATCGTACGGCACAATCTCAATCATGACTCTGACCGTGTGAATTCCTCAAATTGTATACTTCGGTTGGGGCTGGGAGGGTATTGCGAAGCCTGAACTTATGTGACAAGCATAGGAGGGGCGAACTCTCTGAGGCGCCTGAGTGCGACAACTCTATCTCTCCTA
This sequence comes from Candidatus Thorarchaeota archaeon, assembly GCA_016840795.1. Lineage (GTDB taxonomy): Archaea > Asgardarchaeota > Thorarchaeia > Thorarchaeales > Thorarchaeaceae > SMTZ1-83. The sequence continues at coordinate 7,990 of JAEORS010000028.1, forward strand.
CCTAACTTCGCATCGTTCAGAGCCTGTTCCATGAACTGAATCGCCTTGTCATAGTCCTCTCGCGGAACCGGAAATGGCACCCCATCTTTACCACCAAATGCGAAGGTCATGCGGACCGGGTCAGCCCACGAAGGTGCAGATCCAAAGATCATCTCCGAGATCAGGGACAGACCTCTCACAGTGGCGGGTCCCACTCCATCCATGAACAAGAAGTCTTCGTAGCCAGAGGGTTGGGTCTCATATGCTCTTCTGACAGCATTCCAGTTCATCCTTCTTGGAATGACCTTGTAGGATGGCAGCTCGAGGCTCTGTCCGTCACCCTCTATCCAGGGTATGAGAGTGGTCTCTCCATAGGCCTTGATGTCCTCGAAGAGGCGCATCACACGACGAGGTTCTTCTCTTACAACGTCCAACGTTGTCCTTCTACAGAGATCCGATTTCTTTGATGTCAAGTCCAGGGTCATCTTTCTCGTATGACCCGAGATTATCCCGGTGTGAGGCTCCTCGATGTAGCTCTCAACCTGCTCCGAAGTCCAGTGGTATCTTCTGGCATCATCTGATCTGCTGTCCATTCCCTGTTGAACGACAGTCCAGTTCTCTTCGCTATCCACAAAGAAGAGATGCTGGTAGAGCTGATATCCATCCTGCACAGCAGCATTGTCAACCTTTGCTACAGCCTTGCTTATCTCTGACAACCCAAACCCGTCAAGACCAAAGTCTTCCAACGCCCGAAGCTGATCAGGCACTCGTCTTGAAGCGACCCCTTTGCCCCCAACACCTACGAGACCGTGCTTCTCCCAGCTCAACACAGACTTCAAGACCCCGCAGGTGACGGTCGTGCTTCCACTCGAGTCCCAGTCATAACCAAGCACATTGGACAAAGCCTGGAAATAGACTGGATCAGAGAGCCGTTTCAGCAGCTCAAGTGTACCGTACTCATCCACCACAAACTCGCAGATTGCACTGGCCATGGGCATCATTCGCTTCACTAGCCAGTGTGGTGCCTTCCCCGGATGCAGCTTGAGATCCGCGACACCTGCTCTTTTCAATCCAGTATCGCCTGTGTTCTGTGTTGATAGCGAGTAAATAAGCACCACAGGAATCCGAAACTAATCCTGAAGACCTCGCGCCAACGGGCGCTATACTAGCTCGGCACGAATCGCTTCGAGTCGCTTGATATTGTGTTCCCCTGACTGCTTGACTTTGTCGCAGATGAAGTCATCACAGTGTGCACAGGTTTCGACTCCCCGCCCAATGCCGCAGGCTCTCATAGGACAGTCTGCACACCATTTGAAATGAGGCCCCTCTTCCGACTTGCATCCAAGGCAGTTGATGTCTGAAGGAACAACGGAATAATCAGGGCTATTCCATTTCTGAGCCGCTTCTATTCGCAGTTCCTCGCTGCCGGTAGCATATGCCTTGAATGCGTAACAGTCAGCACAGTCCAGACCACAGTACGCAAGTAGGTTCTCTGTCATATCATGTTTGCTGAGAGAAGCCATGCTTAAAAGCTGAACAGATGGCTGAAAGTACTCTAAAGCTTCTTACTTCCCTCTCTGAGGGCCAGCTTTGTCATCGCGACCCTGTTCTCTTCTATGAAGCCTCTTACGATTTCAGGCTCACGCTTGCTGAGCTCTCTCAAAACCCAGCCGACGGCCTTGCCAACGAAGAACTCCTTGTCAGAGAGATGGGGCTTCATAGCTCTCAGTATCCAGTCTGTGTATTCGGCTTTATGGAATCCTTTCTTAGATAGGTGAAGGTAGGGAACTACAGTAGCTCTACGACGCCAGATATTCTCACTCTTCCACCAAGAGGCTATACTTTCCTGAATAGACCAGTCACGGATTAGCAGCGTTCCCAGACAAATGATGCATAGAGGGTCAGTGAGGGCCCATGTATCAACGTCATCGATCATATCTGAGATCATCTGAAGTGCAACAGACTTGTCACCCTTCGCTGAATACTTCTCCATGATTTCGATTGCAGCAAGTCTGAAGTCGAAAACCTCTTCCTTCCAGAGCAGGTCTATGATTTGTGGGAGCTCGTCCACAGCAAGACCGCGGATGTGTTTTCGGGCGGTCTTCCGAATCTGTGGGATTTGGATACCCAAGAAGCGTAGGGCTGATGTCTTCATGTAATTAGCTACGTGAACAGCCTTCTCACTGTCCTCTTGTCCTAGAAGATCCCCCTTTAGAACGTCGGCAATGGCCGCACTCATGCGCACATTCAGAGCGACTCACGATAAATGCTTGTCTGCATCTCTCACTTGAAAGTGCTCTTCAAGCAATCCTTTTATTCGCTCGAACCCATGTGTGACCGCTAGTGCGTCTGGCAGAATTCTGATATCGTTGGGTTGGTAGCACATGTGTGAGAAGGTTGACTGGGACAGTGCGGTAGAGTACAGCAAGTTCCTGAAGAATGCTCGAGAGAACGTTGAGCTCATGAAGGCGCGATTCAACGACCTCATGCTTAGCGAAACCGAGCAGGAAACCCTAAACAGCATTCAGAATGAGATTAGGATTCTAGTGATTGGTACAGACCGATGCAACGACACCGCAGGCAACTTGCCAGTTCTTGCCCGAATGGCATCTCTCGCTCCAAAGATCAAGCTCAGACTGCTTGACAGTGACAAGAATGCGAGCCTCCACGAACAGTACAAGGTGAATGGCAAGAGAAAGACACCCGTCGTCCTTTTCATGAGCGAAGAGAATGACGAGCTCTGCAGATGGGTAGAACGGCCTAGTGCCGCCTATAAACTGGTCAATGAAGCAGCCACTCCGTCACTTGCTGATCGCAGAAAGTCCCTCAAGAGTCTCTACAGCGACCCTGAGATTCTCCGTCAGAGCCTTGGAGAATTCATGAGACTCCTGGTGAGAGCTGACTACGTTCTAGGGCGGGCATGATAGATGCTGCCCAACCGGCCTTGAGGACACTTTATTTGCTCATCTGAGTGATTCATGGTCGAAGAAAGAGAGACAGGTGCGATACACGTGGCGGCAACTCTGCAACAGCTTCGATACCCCTTCTCAATAGAGGCGCGAACCTCAAGTCAGAAGCTGGCACATGATGTCCGTGCTCTCATTCAGATTCTGGATGAACCCTCGAACAGTCAAGTCATAGATGAAGCTGAAGAACGTGTGCATGCAGCTTTGACACAATCAGAGATCAAGATTCCCCGAACCAATACAGAAGAAGCAGTACTTGTGTACCCAACGGCGCGACTCATTGTAGAGAGGATAGGCAATCCAAGGTTGAAGGAGTATCAAGCGGAGGCGGAGTCCAAGGCCGTCAACAAGCATCTGTCTACCGAGAAGGAAGCTGTTGTGATTGACCTATGCCAGTCCTCTTTAGGATGGACAGTCGAAACCGCGGGTTCGGAGAGCCAGCGTGCCAAGCTACCACTGATATTGAGAAGCTTCAACTTCCGCATAAGATTCGAGGATTACCTAGAGGTGGCGCCGAGCTTTCACAGTGAGAAATGGAAGCTGATTAATCGGCACTTGGACTCTGGGTGGGTTCCGATACGGCGGTCCGAGCTCGACAGATTGATCTCCGGAAAAGTCAAGCAGCTAATCCTTCAGAGCACAATGGATGTGCCTAGGCTACCCATGCGGCTAACAGAAGCGGTGCAGAGAATCGAGGCCGAGATCACGACACAAATCCAAGAACGCAAACCCATCGAGATAACGGGAGATGTCACAACTGCATTTCCTCCATGCATCTCTCAAATGTACCAAGACTCCCTTCAAGGGAAGAATCTATCCCATGATGCCCGATTTGCGCTAGCATCGTTCCTTCTTAAGATTGGAATGACAGATGAGGATGTCATGCGCGTCTTCAAAGCGGCACCCGACTTTGTACAGAATCTTGCTCAGTATCAGGTCCGTCATATCGCCTCTAAGTCCGCCGGAGAAGGCTACACACCTCCTGGATGCAAGAAGCTGCAAGGAAATAGCCTGTGTCCAGTATATCTCAGAACTGCTTCTGACCCTCTTTGCACTTATGTGCTACATCCGCTAGCGTTCTATGAAACGAGACTCTGGGAAATCAGCAAAGGAATAACGGATCACAGTTGGTACGCTAGGAAGAGAAAGAAACGTCAGAACCTCTAGCTAGCTATCTGCTGGGCTTCCGGCCTCCTGTCCTTGTGTAATAGTACAGATACTCCTGAGCGTACCCTGCGTATTCACCAAAATACTCCCTTGCTGCCTCCGACTTCTTTCCGTAGGATTTACCCGCTGTGGTGAATATACCGTAGTGTTTCTGGATGACGCGCTCAATCCACACGTCAATTGGGAATGCTTCCAAGAAGCCTAGCGAGAAGAGACACACACAGTCAGCGACCTTATCGCCCACTCCGTGCAGTTCCTTTAACCTCGCATGAGCCTCCTCATAGCCTTGTCTAGACAGCTCCGTGGCATCGATGTTGTCCTCGAGAATTGACTTTGTAGACCGAACTATGAAGTTGGCTCGCCAGTCAAGGCCCAGCGCTTGTAGCTGATTCTCCGTAGCTCTTGACAGGTCTACAGGTGATGGAAACCCGTGGTACACTGCGCCCCGGTAACTGTAGGTGGGCCCAAACTCTCTTCGGATAGACTGCGTGAACTTCCGAATGTTCGGGATGTTGTTACGGATTGAACACAGAAACGAAACCAAACAGGGGAAGAATTCATCTGAAATGACACGAAGGCCAGGAGCGAACTGAATGCTCTCTTTCATAATCCCATCGCGTGCAATCTTTCTCTGTATCTCTGTGAGGGGATCATTGAGCCTGAACATCTTCTGCAGGTCCACGTCATGGTCCGACGAGTCATAGTAGAGTGTGTTACCTCTCTGTTCAACATAGACAACTTGACCAATGTCTGAATTGACATAGCCGCGGCCTTCTCTGATCCAACTGAATGTCTGACCGCACTCCAAGGTGTCTACGAGGTCAAAACCCTCAATGACAAGCTCTCTCATCGTGCCCGTTCGATGTGATATGGAAAGAAGAGTATTGCGATTCGGCCCGTCCGACTACAGAACCAGGCTCAAAACATCAAGTGCCTCTCGTTCAACAACCTTCACAAGGCTGTCGAGATCGTCAGACAACAACACAGGCACACCCATCTTATTCGAAGTCGTGCCGGACTCCTTCCAAGCCACCACAGCCACTGTTCCAGGAGGAGGAGCCTCTTCCAGAGCCCCCTCGCCGACACACCAAAAGCGAGGTATGACTAACCCCTTCATACCCTCTATAAGAAGGAAATCTGAATCATAGAACTGGAACGTCTTTGATAGCGAGATTCTTTCCTTGAATCTAATCGTGGTAGAGCTTGGACCTTGGAGGATGGACATTTCCGAACCGGCTTTCAGGTGTTTCCAGGTGTCCGATCCCTCAGGTGGCATGCTATCCTCCATGCTACTCTTGACTGTAGATACGGAATACCCTCTCTTCTTCAGTCCCTCAATCAGAGCTGCAATGAGCGTCGTCTTTCCAGTGCCCGAGTATCCTGAAACCGCAAAGATTCGCAATGGCCATCACCCCTCTGGTGAACGTGGTGGCATATTGTGTTTTCGTTGGTTATGACCCCGTATTGCTAGGATACTGGTTCGGGAGAGTCCCTCCTCTTGAATAACGCAGTAAGCTCCTCAATGCACCGCCAATTGCCCATTGCCTTCCTTATCTCTCGTCGAAGTCTTCTAAGGACTTTGACCCGTCTGATCTCCAGCTCCTGCTCGATAGTTCTACAAAGCTCACTTCCCTCATCATCAAAATCGGTGAGTATAAGCACTTGTCTATCTTGGTTGGTGGCCAATGCGAGTTGGTCAATGAACATTGTTCTGGGAGTGCCACTCTGCGTCCTGACTATTGGGGCTTTCAGTCCAAGACTCCTGAGTACCAGCTCGTCGCGCTTTCCTTCCACGACCACGATAAGGCCCTCATAATCGTGGTCCAATTTCTGAATTGTGTCTATTAAGGCTCTTTCATTGTCCCTGAGTTTCTTCTTTCTGGCACGTTGCTGAAACCTGGCCCTGAAGATGTCTGCCTTGCTGCCCAGTGATCTGTCTTCTCTCTCGTTCAAGGCAAAATCACCCAGTCCTTTTCTGAACGTACTGGTTTCAGGGGATGATGGCTATCTTCATGGTTTCGCCAGCACTCATCATCCTCAGTGCGTCAGTT
>JAEORS010000220.1:0-3830 GCA_016840795.1 Candidatus Thorarchaeota archaeon
TCTGGATTGCCGTATCTCTCCACCACGAACATATTTGCAGGAACTTGACCACCGAAGACGTCAATCTGACCCCAGAAGAGACCACTCACTCCAACGATTATTACCACTATCCCAACGGCAGCGTACAAGTTCCGCTTTTCCACTGGAACCTCCTCCTCCGACGGTGGCGGCAAGTTCCCTTGAAATTGGGGGAGGTTGCATATAAGACTGCATTCAGAGTCAAGCTTACATCTGTTCAGATATTCGCTTGAAGAGGAGAAGTGGAGCTAGTTCGAGTAAAGCATCAAGAATCAGAAGTTCAAGATGTTTGACGTGATTCGTAGTCTTCAATCGCCTTGTGAAGAGCGTCAGCTGCAAGATTGCTGCAGTGCATCTTCTGCGGTGGCAGCCCATTCAGCGCTTCAGCGACTTCTTTGCGGGTGATGGCCTTTGCCTCTTCCAACGTCTTTCCCATGGCCATTTGAGTTGTCATTGAAGAACTAGCTATAGCGGCGACACAGCCGAAGGTCTCTACTTTGATGTCGACAAGTATGTTGTTCTCGACCTTGATATAGACCCTCATGAGATCTCCACAGACCGGATTGCCAACAGTACCAACACCGTCTGGATCCTCAATCTTACCCATATTCTGTGGGTTCTTGAACTGCTCCTTCACCTTGTCGCTGTACAACCGTGCTGCCTCACTTTCCGCTTCGTAGTCTGATTTTAAACTGTTGCAATTAGGCGGTCACCATTCCTCTTTAGGAACGTCATGATGATGGTCGTCATCACCCGACATGAATGCCTCATAGTTCCCACCACGCAGAGGGCTAAACTCTCTCAGTCTCTCAACTGTAGGGACCAGTGTTTCGATGAAGGTGTCAATCTCATCCTTCGTATTGAACCGTGAGAAAGAAGCCCTAAGAGACCCGTGTGCAATCTCTGGAGGCAGCCCAATGGCCTTGAGAACGTGACTTCCAACCAGAGTCTTGGATGAGCACGCAGACCCAGTTGAAATAGCATAGCCTTCCATATCGAGTTGGACGAGAATCGATTCCCCCTCGATCTGTTCGACTACCATGCTAAAGATATGTGGTGCCCTCTTCTCCGGATGGCCCGTGAGCCTGTAGTGGGTAAGTCTCTCGGAAACTCTCTTCTTGAGATGGTCGCTTAGACTCATCAAGTACTCAGTTTCCTTCTCTCCCCAGATCTCCACAGCCTTTGCGAAGCCGACAGCGGCCGGTATGTTCTCCACACCGGGCCGCAACCTTCGCTCTTCATCTCCTCCCTCCAAAACACGGACAATCCGAGTCTTCCTTCTGATGAAGAGTGCTCCGATTCCCTTTGGCCCGTGAATGTGATGTGCGTCAATGGTAATGAGATTGGTAGGGATTACTTCGGTGTCAAGCGGTACTTTGAGGTATGAGTGAGTGGCATCGGTATGAAACATGATGTCGCGTTCGACTGCTATTCGCCCGACTTCTTCAATAGGTTGAATTGTCCCTATCTCTCCGTTGGCATGCTGCACTGAAATGAGGCTTGTGTCATCTCTGATGGCATCCCGGAGGTCGTCCAGACTGATCAGTCCGTTCTTTTCAACTCCCAGGTAGGTCACCTCATAGCCGGCATCCGAAAGCCTGCGGCACGAGGCTAGAACTGATTGAGTTTCAATTGCAGTTGTGATGATGTGCCGTCCTCTGCTCTTGTTAGCCAAAGCTGTACCCCGGATTGCGAGATTGTTGGATTCTGTGTCTCCTGAAGTGAAGACGATGGCCCTAGGATCGGCGTTGAGACTATGAGCGATTGTCTTTCTAGCATTCTCAAGTCCCGTCAGTGCAGCAACATCTCTGGAATGACTAAGCTCTAGTCCAGCGGTCCCGTAGTGCTCCCGAAAATAGGGAAGCATCGCCTCTATTACACGTTCATCTACTTGGGTGGAATTCGCATTATCAAAGTAAGCCAAGCTACGCTCCCTTCTCGCATGCGTCGCAGTCCTGGTGTATTCCTTGGCAGTGTTCGCGATGGATTTCACACAGGATGCCTGCGTTTCTCATGACCTTGATCAACCGATTTATCTCTCTCGTTGTGGTTTCAAACGCCCGACCTACAGATCCTCCCCCTGTCCATGCATCTATTATCGCATCTGCAGATTTTTCAATCTCGGGTCCGAGGTTTTCCGGAATCTCTACTTGGTCTCCACGTGACCTTCTGGGTTTGTCCCTCTTGCTAAGCATGTATTGCGTGACAGCCGGCTCTGTTACGCCCAGCATTCTGGCTATGCTCTTTTGAGCTTGGCCTCTCTCGAATTTCATGAACTTGGAGAGCTCCCTTCTGATGGCTGGCAAGACGTACCAGACCTCCACCTCCTGAGGCATTAGCCACTTCCTCCGTGGCTTCTTCTTCTTTACCTGCTTCGTTTCTGACACGTTGGGAACTCCTATTTACAATAGTTATTTTCACAATTGTGAAGACACTCATCTCTAATAAGCGTGTTGCCCTTGGCACCGCTCCTCGCTCGAAAAGTGTCAGACTGGAAACAGAACGAGTTAAGAGGTTCCAAGTAGTGCCTCGATTCGGTGTTGCGGATTGGATTCTGTTTCTCAAGCCGCGGAGGTCATCTCAGAATCTCGACATCTGGTTGCGCTTACTGGGGCTGGAATCTCAAAGGAATCGAACGTTCCCACATTTAGGGGTGAGGACGGCCTGTGGAGAGAGTACAACGCAATGGAGCTGGCTACACCCTCTGCTTTTGCCCGGAACCCGGAGCTGGTTTGGGAATGGTACTCGTGGAGGCAGGGGCTCATCGCCAGTTGCGAGCCAAATCCCGCACACAAGACACTAGCTGATTGGGAAGGAAGAGGGATTCTGAAGACTCTGATAACTCAGAACGTAGACGGGCTTCACAGAAGGGCAGGGTCCAAGTCGGTCCTAGAAGTCCATGGTGACCTCTGGGCACTGAAATGCTCGTCATGCACGAATCGAGGCAGACTTGATGGACCCTCTGACGGCATTCCATCCTGCCCAGAGTGTGGGAGTCACCTCCGTCCCGATGTGGTGTGGTTTGGAGAGAGTCTTGATCGGAATGTCATGGCGAAAGTATATGCTGAGCTGGAACGAGCTGATGTCTGTTTGGTGGTTGGCACATCTGCACTTATCCAACCAGCCGCGTCATTTCCATTAGTGGTCAAGCAAATGGGCGGTCGGCTGATTGAAGTGAACGTTGAAACAACTCCTCTTACTGCGGTGACCGATGTCCACTTGTCCGGAAAAGCAGGAGCAATTCTTCCCAAACTCGATTCACTTCTATGACAGCGCAGATTGGTAACAGATAAATGCCAGAGCTAAGGGAGCAGCCGTTGACGGGGCATTGAGATGAAGGTACTGGTTACAGGCGCCACTGGCTTCATTGGTCGCAAAGTTGTAGATGCACTTGTGGAGGCCGGTCATGAGGTCACTGCCTTTGTCAGGAATACAAGCAATGTAAGCGGATTGGCGGAGGGGGTTCACATTTTCGAAGGTGATCTCCTAGACACCGAGTCACTGAAGCAGGCAGTTGTCGACCAAGATGCTGTCATGCATTTCGCTGCTTACTTTGACTTCTATGCCACTGACGAGGAGCTGCTGTACCGAACCAATGTTGAAGGTACAAAGGGTCTCATGAAAGCATGTGCGGACGCTTCCGTTCAAAGATTCATATACTGCTCCACCACGGAGGTTATTGGTCCCGTACGGTTTCCGCCAGGTAATGAGGACACAGAACTGTGTCCGCAGTTTGAATATGCAAGGAGCAAGATCAAGGCTGAAGAGTCAATAAGAGAGATATCTAAGAGCAGAGACCTTGACCACATAAT
>JAEORS010000221.1:0-3814 GCA_016840795.1 Candidatus Thorarchaeota archaeon
ATGATGATGCTCCTCGAGACAACGAAGCGGCCGACGTATGGAAGGCCGTAGGCATTCCAGAGGACCGCATATACTACCTTCCAAAAGAAGACAATTGGTGGGGCCCACCGGGCAAAGTCGGACCATGTGGCCCTTGCACAGAGATGTTCATAGAAGTAGATGAGATTCCGAGATGCGGATCTGATTGTAAACCAGGGTGCCACTGTGGGCACTTTGTTGAGGTCTGGAATGACGTCTTTATGGAGTACAATCTGAATGAAGATGGATCGTACGAGAAACTGAAACAGCGGAACATAGACACGGGAATGGGGGTGGAGAGGACAGCCGCCATGCTTCAGGGAGTTCCCTCGGTCTATGATACTGAGGTCTTCGTTCCACTCATGACTAAGATTCGAGAGCTCTCAGGAAAGGACCAGCTAAGCGAAGAGGAAAGTCGATTTGCGAAGATAATAGCTGATCATGTGAAATCCGCAGTAATGATCATGGCTGATGACGCTCAGATTGCCCCGTCCAATGTGGAGCATGGGTACATCGTGCGAAGACTCCTGAGAAAGGCCATCCTTGGTGCGGACAAGCTTGGCATCAGCAAGGGTTTCATGACAGATCTGGCTGAAATCACTATTGACATGTACAAGGACATCTATGATGAGGTCGAGAGAAACCGTGACTTCATCCGCAAGAACCTTGACCGCGAGGAAGCGAAGTTCAGAAGGACCCTTCGAAAAGCCCTAGGAAAGTTCGACCGCATTCTTGAGGAGAATGGAACCATAACAGGAAAGGATGCATTCCTGCTGTTCACCAGCTTTGGATTGCCGCTCGAGATGACAAGAGACCTTGCAGAAGAGAAGGGAATAGAGATAGACATCGATGAGTTCAGAGAGGAGTTTGAACAACACAGAGAGATCTCAAGGACAGCCACGGAAGGCAAGTTCAAAGGAGGCCTTGCTGACCACAGTGAAGAGATTACAGTCCTTCACACTGCAACTCATCTCTTACAGGCAGCTCTGAGAAAGGTGCTTGGAGATTCTGTACGACAAAGCGGCAGCAACATCACACGTGAAAGACTCCGATTCGATTTCACATTCGATCGCAAACTGACTCCAGATGAGGTTCAACGCGTCGAGGACTTGGTGAATGAAGTCATCGAGCAGGACCTTGAGGTTGAACACACATTCATGGCTCATGATGATGCGATCTCTCAGGGTGCCATGGCATTCTTCAAAGACACATATGGAGATGAAGTGTCTGTTTACAAAATCGGAAACTTCAGCATGGAACTGTGCGGGGGACCCCACGTGGAACGTACCGGCGTGTTGGGTCGATTCAGAATCGCTAAACAAGAGAAGATAGGAGCCGGACTCATCCGGATTAGAGGGGTACTGGAGCCCCAGAACAGCTAGACTTCAATCGCATCAGCGTACGAGAAGGCGGACGAGTCAACCTTGCTCTCGATATGATTATTCGTTCGCTATCGTAGAAGACTCTAAGAGGAAGCCCTGCCTCTTAGAACCGACTAAACTACAATCTCAACCTGAGTGATTGAAAATGGATACATTCTCTAGGATATTCGGTCTTGGGGACAAGGACCTGCAGAAACAGGCTGATGAACTCCTCTTGAAACTAAGCAAGGCACTCCAGTCTGCCAGCGCCAAGCTCCACGTCTGTGTTGATGACTGGGATGACGGCAAGATGAAGCATTTGGACGAACTGGAATCCGAGATAATCTCACTTGAAAGAGAAGCTGATGAGGTCAAGGAGGAACTCTATGAGAAGATATTCTCAAAGCGTGCGTATCTTCCTCAGCAAACACAAGAACGCTATCAGCTTGTACAACACATGGATAGTGTTGTCGATGCGGCGGAGAACGCAGTAAGAATGATTCTGGTTGGAAGCAATTTCAGGCCACCAAGTGAAATCAAGGGGATTGCTGAGAAGGGGTGGATCTGTACAGACCTGCTTCAAGATGCAGTAAAGTACCTCTTCACTGACTTCAAGAAATCTGTCGAGTACACCCTCAAGATTGATAGAGTGAGGGAAGAGGCAAGAGACCTAAGTTTCAAGTTGCTAAAGAAACTCTTCAATGACAAGAAGTACAGTGCCAAAGAGGTCAGCCTGTTTCGGGCAATCTCAGAGAGGATTCTTCAAGTTGCCATAAGGTCTGAGGACACTGGTGACTTCATCCGGACTCTTGCAGTGAAATACTCATAGTTGGAGGCTCCTCCGGTTTGGAACCTGTACTGCTAGGAGTCCTGCTCATCATCAGTTTCATGGTCGCCTTTGCAATTGGAAGCAACGACGAAGCTATGGCCCCAGCCGTCGGCGCCAAAGTATTCACAGTAAGGACTGCGGTAGCCATAGGAGGTCTGATCACTGTTTTGGGTGCAGTTTCAATGGGGGGGAATGTGTCTGAGAAGGTCGGTTCTGATATGGTAAGAGGCTTGACGCTCACTACGGAGATGGTATTCGCCATCCTAATCTCGATGGCTATTTGGCTGCTGGTCGCTTCAGCCACAAGAGGACTTCCCATTAGCACTACTCAGTGTATTGTCGGTTCTGTAATAGGAGTCGCGGTCTTCGCACCCTTTGTGGGCTATACTGGATGGGGCATTGAAGCTATAGATTGGTTTGTAGTCCTCGAGGTCTTCGTGGGCTGGATTGTTTCTCCAGTCATTGGATTCTTGGTTGCCGCGGCAGTCTTTGCACTCGTTAGGCGTAGTCAGAAACAGGTACAGGGACTCACTGACCTAGAGAGGCAAGAGAGACTCGCAGCCTATGGACTCGCAGCCTTCTTGATATGGACCTCGTTGAGCAGAGGAGGAAATGATGTGGCCAACGCAATAGCTCCGCTTGTTGTCCTACCTGATTTCATGGGAACAATCGAGTTAGGATTCATTGCTCTTCCAGCAGTAATCCTGCCCTTGATAATCGGTGGAACTGGCATGGCACTCGGATTGATTGTAGTTGGTCGAAAAGTAATCAGGACACTTGCAACCGAGGTGGTTTCTTTGTCGCCTTCTTCGGCCCTTGCGGCAAGCGTATCAGTTGCTCTAATTATGTTCGTGGGTACACTTCTAGGACTACCTCTAAGTGGAACTCACGTTCTGGTAGCAGCCCTCATTGCGGTTGGTTGGGTCTCGGCTACACCAGTTCAGATGAAGCAGGTAAAAGACATTCTCATATCTTGGATAATTACTGTCCCAATCTCGGCTGTTCTAGGTGTAGCGGTTCTGTGGGTGATTCTAAGTTTCATTTGAGGGATGCAGAGGCAGGCTGTTCTCATTATTCTATGTCTGGAATCCTGTGAATCAGAATGTAGTTCTTGGCCAACTTCCCCAGTTCTTTAGCTTCGGGCTCTGAGAGATGGACTCTTCGCTCTGATTGAGGTATTTCATTCCTAGTGGCCTCAATGATTGCCAAATCGGCGTTACGAACAACAGATTCTACACCTGGGCACGGTCTTGTATCACCAGTATATCCAATTACCGTATCACCAACACGAACCCGGTAACCAAGAGCGGGCATGAGTATATCCTCATCAGTGGCGTTCTCCATCCCGTAGTGCTCAACCTGAATAGCAGTCAACTTGAAGAAATCGGTGTCAAATTGCGACCCGGACGCAAGCTCATGATAAGAGAAGCTGAAGGGAAGGGTGTCTGAATAGGCCTTCCTGAAACCAAGAATCGCACTGATTGCTTCTATGCATTTTGCCGGGAGTAAGATATGAAGCTGACTAGTCCTCTTCATCATTCGAAGGAAGCCGAGGACTGAATGTAGTCCTCCCATATGATCGAAGTGGCCATGTGTGATTGCTACG
>JAEORS010000222.1:0-3809 GCA_016840795.1 Candidatus Thorarchaeota archaeon
ATCACATGTCAGATACGGCAGTCTTTGTGCTCGATTTGCGTCCGGGTCTTGCCACCGATGGTGACGGTGAATGGTCGGACGCACCAGTCAGACTTGATGGCATTACGGTCAAGAGGTACGGAACCTATAACACTGACATTGGGCGGAGAGTCCAGCACCGAACTCTGACAGTAGAAGTTGTGCACGAGGATGGAACGGTTGAAACAATCCAGACCGAGCAAGCTGTTGCCACTCTAATGGATGAGGAAGCCGACGCTCTTCTGTCCATTACAGGCTTTGAAGTGATAGAGGAATATGCTGACTGGGACTTCGGCCCCTACGTTCCTGGGATGCGCAGGAGAATCCTAGTTCTGAAGTGCCACTGATTCCATTCATAGTTAGAGTTATATCTTCACGAGTAGGAAACCACTCTAACATTCTAAGGCGGGAAAGAAGCTTCAAGGACAGTATGGAGAACACGTGTTCCAACAATTCGGAAGAACAGACACCGCCAGTCAGGGCTATTCCCTTTCTGTACACATCATCTGTCCAGTGCATGCCAGATGATTCTTCAGCCATTGGAATGTCAGGAGTGTGACAAAACTGAGTAAGAAGAAGAGAAAGTATCCGACCAAGGACCCTGTGTGTGTGACATGTGGACTGCCATACGCCAGTGGCAAGATGCACGTCGGTCATCTCCGCACCTACGTGCCTGCGGATGTGTTTGTCAGATTCCTGAGAAAGATGGGCGTAGAAGTGACTTTCATCTGTGGATCTGACACTCATGGAACGCCAGTTCTCACAGTTGCAGAGGCAGAAGGGCTCACTCCTAAAGAAACCTACCTCAAGTATCACAAGCACTACTTGGAAACCTTCCCAAAGCTCAATATCAACTTTGACAACTACGCCTCCACAGACGACCCTGAGAATCACAATAGAACCATTCAGATTGTCAAGGCTCTGAAGGAAAACGGCCACATCTATCCAAAGGACTTGGAAACCCCATACTGTGATCACTGCGGCAGGTCACAGCCCGACCGCTTTGTCCGAGGAACATGCCCTTACTGCGGCGCTGATGCGCGAGGCGACGAGTGTGACCAAGGATGTGGGAGGTATATTGAACCAGGTTTGATACTAAACCCAAGATGTGCTGTCTGTGGCAATCCAACACGGCCAATTACCAGAACCCACTACTTCATGAGGCTCAGTTCCTTCGAGGGCTTTCTTGGCAAGTTCTTGAAGGAAGCTGATATCACGAAGAGTGCTCGGAACTACGCACTTGGATGGGTCAAAGAAGGGCTCAAGGACTGGTGCATCACTCGGGATCTTGAATGGGGTGTGAAGTACCCCGACGATGAGTCACTGGTTCTCTACGTGTGGTTCGATGCTCCTATTGGCTATATGTCTAGCACAGAGCAGTGGGCCAAGAAGATTGGAAAGCCCAAAGAGTGGGAGAAGTACTGGAAGCCAGGCAAAGCGCGTCTTGTGCATTTCATAGGCTTGGACATTGTCCACCATCACTGCATCTTCTGGCCTTCGATGTTGAAGGGAAGCGGCTACAAGCTTCCCGATGCCATCGCGGCTTCAGGAATGGTCAAAATAGAAGGCCACAATTTCAGCCGGAGCAGAGGTTACATAGTCTGGATTGAAGATGAGTACCTGGCCAAGGGACTCGACCCTGACTACCTTAGATACTATATGGTGAGTTCCACTTCGCAGACAAAGGATCTTGACTTCGCTTGGGTGTCGTTTGCAGACAAGGTGAACAACGAACTGGTGGCAACGCTGGGCAACTTCTTCTATAGGGGGCTCCACTTCACGAAGAAGCACTATGGAGAGGTGCCCGAGGGGACTCTGGATCGAAAGCTGAAGAAAGCCATAGAAGACACCGTGGAAGCAGTGATCGATGGAGTGAACGAGTACGAGCTCAAGAAGGTTGCAGATGCTATCCTAGGGCTGGCTACCGTAGGCAACGAGTATTTCCAAGCTAACAAGCCATGGGAATTGGTGAAGGAAGACAAAGCAAAATGCGGAGAGGTCCTATACAATGCACTCTCTCTCACGAAGGCCTTGGCTGTTCTCATTGATTCTATTCTCCCGTCGGCGGCAGAAACGGTATGGGAACAACTTGGTCTGGACTCGAATGTACACGAGACTCCCCTAGATGAAGTGCTCAGCCCGCTCGAGGTGGGACTGAAGCTCGGTGACCCTGTTCCAGTGATATCAAAGATTGACGATGAGCTTTTAGCGGAGCTGAAAGAACTCACCTACAACAGGATCAAGGCTGCAGAGGCGGCTCAGAAAGGTGAAACAGAGGAGAAGAAAAAAGTGACAGAACACGATCCAGTGAAAGACAACATTACATTTGACGAGTTCCAGAATATTGACCTGAGAACAGGAAAGATTCTCAAGTGCGAGAAGGTCCCAAAGAAGGACCGTCTGCTCAAAATCACAGTTGACATTGGGATTGAAACAAGAACAATGGTCACAGGGCTGGGACATCTCTACAAGTCCGAACAGCTTGAGGGGCTGACTGCTCTGTTCTTGGTGAACCTAGAACCCAAGAAGATTGGCGGAATTGAGAGCCATGGAATGATACTTGCAGTTGAGAATCTAGATGAGCCAGGGCAGTGGGTTCCGGTTGAGGTTGGGGGTGTACCTCCAGGTAGCAAGGCTGCGTGAACCCTGTGGAAGAGATAACTGTCTGGAGCGAGACCAAGACCGGTGGAAAGGTAGTAGAGCGCTTCGAATCCACGACGACTCAAGTCGACCTAAGTGACAGAAGGATATTCACGACTGACCTATCACCCCTGCGTCAGTTTGGGAACATGGAGGTACTAACACTCTCCGGGAATGACCTCGGGACGATAGACCTCTCACCCCTGAATGAGAGCACCAATCTTCTTGAGTTGTCACTCGGGGGTAACAAGATTGAGCAAGTTGATCTCCAACCACTTAGTGGTTGCACAAGTCTGATGTACCTAGACCTGTCTTTCAACCGATTGAGGCAGATAGACCTCAGTCCCCTTGGAAAGTGTCCTGATCTTCAGACACTTCATCTTTACGAGAACAACCTGGAATCTCTAGACCTGGGTCCACTATCCAAATGCAAGAAGCTCCGACAACTTTCTTTGAAGCTCAATGAGATATCTTTCCTTGACTTGTCCCCCCTCTTCTCCTGTTCCGGTATCAAGAAGATGACATTTGACGGAGATGTTACGCTGGTTGCCTCATCCGACTTCAAGACGGATGAACTGCCCCCTGCGCTGAACGCAATGAGGGGCATGATTGAGTGGAAGTGAGGTTGGAGGATTTCCCTCGATGACGAGAGTCAGTTTCCTTTCTCGGTCCGATTCGGAAGCGATACATACCGCATCCTTGGAGGTGCTTGAGAGGACCGGGATCTCGGTTAAGAACGAGTCCGCAGTAAAGATCCTTCGTGAGAACGGTGCCACTCCTTCCGCTGACCGTGTACGAATACCGTCCAGTCTCGTGGAGGAGATGCTCAAGAGAGTACCAAGCTCAGTTTCGCTGTATTCGCGAGATGGAGAGAATCAGTACGAAGTTGGTGGAAACAGAGTTCTCTTCAATCCTGCTTCATCATCCATCTACTTCCGAGATGGAGAAACGGGGCAAATTCGGAAGGCTACTTCTGATGACCTCGTTCGCTTCGTCAAGGTTGTTGATGGTCTAGATTGCATTGAGGCACAGAGCACAGCAATGGTACCATCGGACGTGCCTGTTTCCATATCTGACCTCTACAGGCTCTATATCATCCTGAGGGAGTCACGCAAGCCCATCATCACCGGGGCATTCTCGAAAGAAGGACT